>JBGPMZ010000485.1:0-3098 GCA_041487255.1 Binataceae bacterium (SeqCode)
GAATCGAACTTGGCGTGACCCCCCGCCGCGATGACGACAAACTGCTTGCCGCCGAGCTCATACGTCATCGGGGTCGCGTTGCCGGCCGCCGGTAAATCGCCGGTCCACAGCACTTTGCCGGTCTCGATATCGAAGGCGCGGAAGTGCGGGTCCCCCAGCGCGCCTGCAATGAAGACCAGGTCGCCGGCCGTGACGATCGCGCCGCCGAGACTCGGCATTCCGTAGTTGAGCGCGGGCAACGGAAGATGAAGCAGTTCGCGGCCTACCGCACCCGCGTCGCCGAGCGGCACCGACCATTTGATTTGGCCGCTGACCAGGTCGACTGCCACCAGTGATCCCCACGGCGGTGGCGCGCAGGGAAATCCGGGAAACGAGGAGCGCATAAAGGCGCGGCTCATCGCGTAAGGGGTTCCGAGCTGCGGCGCGAATTCGAGACCGAAGCCGCGCGAGTTGCTCATTTGTATTGCCAGATCGGCGCGTGCAATCAGATGGACCTCGGCGGCCAGGTTGTTGACGTTGGTGATGAGCCATTGGCGATGCGCATCGAAAGCCGCACCGCTCCAGTTCATTCCGCCGGTGTTGCCGGGCACGATGAGCGAGCCTTGCAGCGAGGGTGGGGTGAAGACACCATCGGCGCGAAGCTTCTCCATCCGTTTTCGGCAATCGCGGCGATCGAAGTAGAGAATGCCAAAAGCATCGTCAGCGGTGAGACTCTGCGGCACCAGCGGCGGCGGAAGTTCGGGGAACGGCTGAGTCGGCGAAGTCTGCTCGCCGGGCACATCCGACTGCGGAACCGGTTTCTCTACGATCGGAAACAGCGGCTCGCCGGTCAGCCGATTGAAAACGAAAAGCTGGCCGCGCTTGGTGCCCTGCACCACCGCCGGAATCGACTTGCCGTCTTTCTGAATCGTGCAGAGCAGCGGCTGTGCGGGATTGTCATAGTCCCAGACATCGTGATGCGTCGTCTGAAAGTACCACGCGAGCTTGCCGGTCTTGGCGTGCAGCGCGACCAGCGAATCGGAATACGGCGCGGGGCCGTGGCGGAAACCTCCGAAGTAGTCAGGGCTCGCGCTACCAACCGGCAAGAAGACCAGATCGCTCTCCGGGTCAACCGAAATCGGCGCCCATACGTTGGCGGCTCCGGTCACTCGCGCGTCCTGAGGCTTCCACTCCTTCCATGCCGGATCGTCGGGACCTTGCGGAATCGGATTCCATGCCCATCGAATTTTGCCGCTGCGGACGTCGAAAGCGCGAACCGTTCCGAGCGGTTCATCCAGCGCGCGATTGTCGCCGACCGCGGAGCCCACGATTACGAGGTCATCGACGATCGCGGGCGGTGAAGTCTCCTCGAACTCGCCGTAGTAGCCAATGTGCTCGATGTTCTTGACCGTCGATTTCAGATTGATCTGGCCGCCGTCGCCGAAATCGGAGCAGGGCTTTCCCGAGGCCGCATCGAGCGCGATAAGACGAGCATCGATGGTGCCGATGAAGATTCTGCGCCCGCACGCCTCATCGGGTTTGCGATTCGGATCGAGCCAGGTCGACACGCCTCGATTGATAAAGCCTTCGGAGTAAGTCGTGTCTCTTTTGATTTGAGGATCGTAGCTCCAGATCTCGCGCCCGGTCTCGGGATCCAGCGCGACGACGCGGCAGTACGGCGTCGAGATGTACATCTTGCCATCGACGACTATCGGGGTGTTCTCGAAACCGGTTTTGCTAAGGCCCTTGCCGCCGTTGGAGACTTCGCCGGTGTGATATTCCCAAGCGACTTTCAACTGCGAGACGTTGTCACGATTGATCTGGGGCAGCGGCGAAAAACGCTGACCGCCCGGGTCCGATCCATAGTTCGGCCACTCGACACTCACGCTATGAGTAGTAGCGCCGGTCTGCCCGATCGGTGGGGGCGCATCAGCCGCGACGCGATTGCACGCGGCAATCGTGACAACAACTAACGCGAGACAGAGGGTGATCGCGGGCATCATTAGATTTGTCGGATACGCGGGCGGCCCGAAAGTCCATTTCTTCATTGCTTCCTCGCGAGATGGCTCATCGCCTTCGTCGTCCCACTCGATCTGTCTTGGAGTAATGCGTCCTGGAAAAAGCGTTGGAGGCAAACACGCGGTAGCCTGGAAAGCCGCGCGGCTACGCCGCGGAGTGCATCGCGGAGAGCCACCTGCCGCCGACACAGGTCAGCACATGGCTCGATCGTCCGTTCAAGATCTTGCCCTGGGATGGGCCGGACCCGGTTGCGGTGAATTCGCAGGCGGCCAGCACCACGCCGCCCACCTCGCGCGCGTCGATGAGCTTGATGGCGATCGCGGTCCAGCCCGCCGCGAACAGCATGCCGAGGGACCGCTCGATCGCCGGCCGGCCAATTGCGATCGCTGCGCCGACCAGGACGCTATCTTCGGTGTAGAGGTGCGCCGTGGCTGCGGCGCCTTGGGCATTCCACGTACGCTCCCATCTGCCGATGAATTCGGCCGCGATATTTTCCGGGCTCAGTTTCGGGTCCGTCATCCGCGCTCCTCTTGTCCTCAGTCGAGTGAAACTTCGTGCGAGACTTTCGCGCCCGGCTCAAGATGGATTCCATTGAGCGTCGAATAGGGACGCCCTTTGCCGGAATGATTCTCGACGAAGATGTCGTAATTGCCAGGCTCGAGCGTGATTCGATGCTCAGGCGCGGGGTCGCTCACCGCGACCTGGCTCTGCGTGCCGGCGCGATAGACGATCACGCGCGAGGTCTTGTCCATCGCGAGTTTCGACAGCATCGGTTGAATCGTCAACTCGGCGTGCTGCACCTCATCGAGCGTGAGAGCCTTGCGCCGACCGGGAATCAGCGTGACGGCATGCCAATCGTAACCCTGCGGTGGCGCGTCGACTTTTACGTCGACCATCGAGGGCGCGAACAAAAGTTTTTCGCCAGAAAGAAACGTCGCAAGCCGGAAATGCGGCGCATCGGACTGATTCACAGTCACGCTGAAGCCGGGATCGTGGCCGTCCTTGTCCTTCACCGAAACTGAAAGCACCGCGGCATCCGCGATCAACACAGTGTGGGTACGGCCGGCCTCGATCGCGATATCGTCCTTGGTGATGGCGCC
>JBGPMZ010000486.1:0-3097 GCA_041487255.1 Binataceae bacterium (SeqCode)
AGCCAGAGGGAGAATCCCGGAGCTGAGGACCCTCACCGGCCCGTCACGATTTTCGCGTGCAGCCGACGCGAAAAATCGTGCCGGCCCACCTCCCCCGAACATACGGGGGAGGGGTAAGAGACGGGCGAGGGGCAGGAAAGACGGTCGGTCGTTTGAAAGCGGTCAGTGGCGGATCGGCGCGTCGCCGGCGAGGCGCTCCAGGCGATTGAGCTCGCCGAGCAGTTCATCCGTGCGCGCGAACAAGCGCGCGAAACCGCCGACCTCGGCGCTGTCGGTCTTGCCGAAGAACTCGAGCTGGTGCTTGCTCAAAAAATCCTTGACATCCTGCTCCGACGCCATGCCGCTGACGATCAGGAGCGTGGTGTCGGGGCTTTCTTCACGAATCTTCCGGGCGAGGTGAATGCCGTCGATGCCGTTGTTGATCGGCATGACTAGGTCGAGCGTGATCAGATCCGGACGCAGTTCACGCGTCGCATTGAGGCCCCCAAAAGCGTCTTCCGCTTCCGCCACGCTCCATCCGCTGGACTCCAGGCGCAAGCGCAGATAGCGGCGAACAACAGGGCTGTCGTCGATTACCAGAGCGGTCGGTGACATAGAATCCATTTCCCCCTCCCGAGCAGGACTATACTTGCTGTTATTGCCGTACCAGTCAATTAGTAGCGAAACCCTACACTTAAAGAGGCTACTACAAGGTGTGCGAGCTTCACCGCGTTTCGACGCGCGCTGGAATGCCGGCAATCAATTCGCCTGGAAGCGCGACAACCATGGAACCTATGCCCGCGTCATCGCTTCCCGCACACGCGCGCCGTTGATAAACCGAGAACCGACGCGATAGACAATTGACGGAGGTAATCATCATGCTCGACCACATCGGGTTGGCGGTTTCGGACATCTCGCAAAGCAAGACCTTCTTTCAGGCCGCGCTGGCGCCGCTTGGGTACAAGATTCAGATGGACTTCGGCGAGGCGGTTGGACTGGGACAAGACCGGCCGGACTTCTGGATCGCTCGCGGAACAGCGTCAGCGAAAAGTCATGTCGCCTTTGCCGCAGCCAATCGCGCCGCGGTGAAGGCATTCTACGACGCCGCAATCGCTGCAGGCGGAAAGGACAACGGAGGGCCAGGGCTTCGTCCCCAGTATCACCCCAACTATTACGGAGCGTTTGTCCTCGATCGCGATGGCAACAACATCGAGGCAGTTTGCCATCAACCTGAATGAGTTGTGAGCGCTAAAACGAGGAACTCGTGCCGGCGTCACCGAACCGATTCGGCCTACAACGACGCGGCGAGGAAGCCGAGCAGGTGCGCCCACGAATCGCGATCGGCGGCCGCGTTGGAAACGGCGTCGCCGCCGAGCGCCATCATCGTCTTCACCACCGGATGAAAGATTTCGGTGATGACCGGCGAGTAGGGAAAGCGAATGAAGTGCCCGGCGCCGGCATAAGTGATGTGCTCGAAGCGATGCGGGAAGTTGTGCCGCAGCAGGCGCTGCGCCGCGATGTCGGCGAGGGTCAGCGAGGGCCACATCTGATCGTCGGAGCCCGAGAACATGACGACCGGGCCATTGATTTTCTCCACCGCGATCTCGGGCCACTCCGCGCGTGCGCGCATGCTCATGGCCTTGTGAAAACTCGGCGTGAGGACGACCGGAGGCTTGCTCCACGCTTCGACATCGGGCGGCGGATTCGGCATGAACGCGACTCCGTTACCGTCGCGAGTCCACGCAGGCAAGACGTCCGGCGTGGGCGTGCGGCTAAGCCCCGGCCATACCACGCCGCTTGGAACGTATGCGACGACGGCCTTGATGTCGGGAAATGTCGCACCGAGTAGCAGCGCGAGTTCGCCGCCACGCGACATTCCCATCACGGCGATACGCCCGCGATCGACAGATTTGTTCGCGCGCATCCAATCGATCGCGCGTCCGAAATACTCCAGCGGAATGTTGGCGAGGTCCTGCGGCACGCCGTCCATGCCGAAATACGCGAGCGACAGAACCGCATAGCCGCGGCTTGCGAGCAGCGCCGGCTCATCTTCCGCGAGCCCGCCGCCGGATCCGGATACGATGATCACGGCGGGGCGCGGGCCGCCTTCGTGATCGAAGAAGGTTGCGACTAGTCCTTCGCGGCGAATCTCGGTGCGACGCACCCCGGGCGCCATCAATCGCCTCGTGATCTCGGTCGATGCGGTTTGACCGGCCTGTTCGGCAGTGAGGGTGACGGTCACTGGGGTTGGCCGCGCTTTGCTGAAGGGACTGCGCTCCGCGATCGCCGGATCGAGCCCCATCGACCAAAACAAACCCATCGGGTCCTTGCCGGGATAGGTGCCCGACTGCGTGGCTTGCTGGCCGACCTCGACGAGACCCGACGCATCGGCGACGAAGATGCCGTGCGATTCCCATCGATGCTGCAAATCGTCAAATGCGATCGCACGCACGGCGACAGCGGCTCCCGGCGCACAATCGTGAACGCGAATAGAAATGGGTTGGTCGTAGAGCGCGTCGGTCCGATCGGCTTCGATTCGCACGTCTTTTGGTAACACAGACAGCGAAGTGGCGGAACAGTTATCGACGAATTATCGTCCGCGACGGACGAAAAAGGTGCGCCGCAGTCAGCAAGATGGAGTGCTGACTGCGGCGCTGGTTTAAGGCGTCCGCCTCATGGAGTTGCGGATGACGCCGAGGGTTTGCGTTACGGTGCGGCCTTCGTCATCGCCTGGGTAGTGAAGAATTCCTTGTCCACCGCGCCCATGTTGATGTACCAGCACTCGCGCTCCGGCGTCTCGATACCGGGCAGGTAGCACATCGTCGCGAGCCCCGACTGCACGTCAGTCGACACGGCGCCGACCACGAAGCAGCGTTTGAAGGGATAGATAGCAACTTTCGCGTCCGGCACTGGGCGGTCACGAATCGCCATCCAGTAGATGTGATCCTGGTAGAGCTGGCCCTTCTGATCGAAGGTATCGATGTAGGGCGTGAACCACACTTCGCCGTCGATGTAGATCAACGTGTCGCTATGGATCGCCCCGCGATTTTCCTGGCTTCCCAGGGAGCGGCGCGGTTTGGCGGACATGACGTACATGTGGCGCATTTCCCACGCCTCG
>JBGPMZ010000487.1:0-3091 GCA_041487255.1 Binataceae bacterium (SeqCode)
GCGCACAATCTGATCGCGGCGCTTGCCGCGGTGGGCGCGAAGCCTTCCGACATCGTCAAGATGAACACCTACATCGTGCGGTACAAACCGTCTGACTACGCGGCGATGCGCGAGGCGCGCGCGATCCTGTTTCCGAGCGGCGAACCTCCCGCGTCGACTCTCATCGGCGTCCATTCGCTGGCGGTCGACGGCTTGCTGGTCGAGATTGAAGCAATCGCCGCGATCAAATGAGTTGACGTTGCCCGCGCCAGTTTGATTTCTTGCGGTCATGGCGGACTACGACGAATCCACATCCGGCGAGCGCATCGCGGCTGTGTACGACGGCTTAAACGAAGCCTTTCGCTACGATGCTTCCGCGGCGGTCGATTTTCTCGCGCCGCTCGCCAAGGGACGTCGCGTGCTCGAACTCGGTATCGGCACTGGCCGCATCGCGCTGCCTCTTGCGGAGCGTGGAATCCGAATGCACGGCGTCGATGCTTCGCCTGCGATGGTGGAGAAGCTTCGGAGCAAGCCGGGCGGCGCGGAGATTCCGGTCGAGATGGGCAACTTCGCCAACCTGAAAATCGGCGGTCGTTTCTCGCTTATCTATGTGGTGTTCAACACCTTTTTTGCACTCCTCACCCAGGATGACCAGGTGGGATGCTTTACCCGCGTCGCCAAGCGTCTGACTCCTGACGGCGCATTCGTGATCGAGGCGTTCGTTCCTGACCTCACCCGATACGATCGCGCGGGCCGGCGCACCTCCACGCCCTTGATTTCGGATGAGCGCACCCTGATAGAGGTCAGCCACCTCGATGCGGCGGCGCAACGCATGCGCTCGCAATATGTGGTGATCGACGATACGGGAATTCATCGGTATCCGGTTGAAGTCCGCTTCGCATATCCGCCCGAACTCGACTTGATGGCGCGCATCGCGGGGATGCGGCTGCGCGAGCGATGGGGCGGATGGGATCGGCGGCCCTTCACCTCGGAAAGCGCGAATCACATCTCGGTATACGAGTTGGTGCCGCAACCGATCGTTACGCCGATCAAAAGCGCGAAGCGACGACGCTCATGATGCGCGTGAAACACAAGCGGGAGAGGCGAATCCGATGAGCAGCATCGAGGAGCGCTACTGGTCGACGACCACCAAGTCGGCCGCAGTCGCGAAACGCGCGGAGCGCGTGATGCCGGGCGGCGATACTCGTTCGGTCCAGCAGTATCGCCCCTACTCACTCACGATCGTCAGCGGCGAGGGGCCGTTCTTGTTTGACGCCGACGGCAATCGCTACATCGATCTGCTGGGCAACTACACCAGCCTCGTTCATGGGAACGCCTATCCGCCGATCGTCGAGGCGATCCGCGACATGGCCGGAAGAGGCACCGCATGGCCAGCGCGATCGCACGCACAGGTCGAACTGGCCGAGTTGCTGCGCGATCGGGTGCGTTCGATCGAGCAGGTTCGATTCTGCAACTCGGGCACCGAGGCCGGGATGCTCGCCGCGCACATCGCGCGCCGGATGACCGGCCGCAAACTCATCCTGATGGCGCGTCACGGCTATCACGGCTCCTACGATGATCTCGAAGTTGGGTTGGTCGGTCAGGAGGGCGAGCGCACGATGCTCGCCGACTTCGGCGATGCGGATGCCTTCGAGGCGCTGCTTTCCGAGCGCGGCAAGGAAATCGCCGCGGTGTTCCTTGAGCCGGTTCTTGGCTCGGCTGGCGTGGTGATTCCACCGCCAGGATTTCTCCCTCGGGTGCGCGAAGCGACGCGACGCGCCGGCACCGTGCTGGTTATCGATGAAGTGATCACGCTGCGCCTTTCGACCGGCGGCGCGCAGCAGCTCTTCGATGTGCAGCCTGACCTTACGATGATGGGCAAGATCATCGGCGGTGGACTCCCAGTGGGCGCGGTCGGCGGCAGCGAGTCGATCATGTCGTGCCTCGATCCGCGCAATCGCGGTGCGCTTTGGCATTCGGGAACCTTCAACGGAAATCCTCTGACCTGCGCGGCAGGCGTGGTTTCGGTTCGCGAGTTGACGCAGGAGCGCATCGACACGATGGATCGCCTCGGCGATCGCCTCGCGCGCGAGCTCAAGAAGGCCGCGATGGCGGTCGAGCTGCCCTTCTCGGTGCGGCGCATCGGATCGCTGATGAATGTGTTCTTCCTGAACGATTCACCGCCGCCTACGATCGCGCGCGACGATGCAAAGCTGATCGCCGAATTCCACCTGGCCGCGCTCAATCACGGATTGTTCCTCGCGCCGCGCGGAATGATCGCGCTCTCGACCGTAATGACCGATGAGCTGGTTGCCGAAATCATCGAGCGCGCTTCGCAGGCGCTTCACGATGTAGCATCAATCGCCAGTTAGCGGAGGCTCAAATGGATATTCCCACAATCGAAAAAACCCGCCGCGTCATCACCGGTTTCGATGCGGATGGAAACTCAATGGTTGCTATCGACGGTCCGCCCGGCTCGATCATCGGTGCGAACGGCGCGGGACTCGGCGAGGTCTGGGTCACCGACGGCATCGCCGACAATTCCCTCAAGGGCGATCTCGGTAAGCGTCCGGTGATTCTCGAACCTCCTGCGGGCGGCAGCGTGTGCCGCTTCTTCATCGTCGAGCCGGAGGACAAGAAACTCTCTCCCAGGGAACTTGAGGAACGCGCAGCCGCGGGATTCAAGGCGATTGGTGGTGAGCATTGCCGTCCCGATACTTCGCGCGGTCCCGGGATGCATACCACGCGCACCATCGACTATATCGTCCTGCTCGACGGCGAGGTGACGCTGATCCTCGACAAGGGCGAAGTCGCGCTCAAGCCCTTCGATGTGGTGGTGCAGCGCGGGACCAATCACGCGTGGGAGAATCGCGGGAGCAAACGGGCGCTGCTTGTCGCAGTACTGGTCGACGCGAAACCGCTCCCACCCAAATCTGCCGGCCGAGGTCGATAGTGGCTACTTCAGAAAGGACCCGAGTCGTTCGCGCGTCTGGAATCGATTTTCAGGTGATCGAAATGGGCGCCGGACCGCTGGTTTTGTGCTTGCACGGATTCCCAGACACGGCGCATTCGTTTCGTCATCAGATGCCGATGCTGGCGGATGCGGGATTCC
>JBGPMZ010000488.1:0-3085 GCA_041487255.1 Binataceae bacterium (SeqCode)
GCTGCGATGCGGCGCCATGTGCAGAGTCACTCTGATTGAATGAGCGTGGTCGGAGCTCGCGGCAGGTGACGTGGGTGCGAAGGCGCCGAATCGATTGGAGATGCGTGGCATTCCACCGCCGCGCACGCAGCGTGCGCGGCTCTCACCCGTCCGTCACCCTCTCTCGCAAAAGAAAGCGAGGGACCCCAAGATAGAGGGTCGCCGCGAGGTGGCGCTTTTCGTTTGGCCATCCACAGAGCGCTGTGCAGCGATCGAGGAATCATCAGTTGCCACTCGATTGCGGATTTGAGTTACTACAGTCGATGCGCGGAAACTTGCGATTCACGAGATCATGACGCCGACTATCAAGATAAAACGCCTGCGCCAACATCAGTTGCCGCTGCCCTCATATCAGAGCGAGCATGCCGCCGGGATGGATCTGATGGCCGACATCGAGGCGCCATTTTCCATCGCACCGATGTCGCGCGTCGCGGTTCCGACCGGGTTCGCGATCGAGATTCCGCGCGGCTTCGAGGGCCAGGTGCGCCCGCGCAGCGGGCTCGCATTCAAGGAAGGCATCACCGTGATAAACGCGCCCGGCACCATCGACGCCGACTATCGCGGAGAAGTTAAAGTATTACTTGTGAATTTGGGAAACGACCCGGTCCAGCTTCATCCCGGCGATCGCGTCGCGCAATTGGTGATAGCCCCGGTCGTTCGCGCGACGGTGGAGGAAGTGGATAATCTGGAGGGGACGGCGCGCGGCGAGGGCGGCTTCGGCCACACCGGCCGCTAAAAATAGACCCTCTCCCGCGGCCGAGCCTTACGAGGCCGCACACCGGGAGAGGTCGTTGCGGAGCATGCCTGGCATGTTTCGCAACGGGTGAGGGTGCTGCGAATGGCAGGATCTGAAAACGATCGAGAAACTTCCCTGATGGCGGTGACGCCGATCGACGGCCGCTACCGCAGCCGCACGCGCGCTCTGGAAGCCTATTTCAGCGAATTCGCACTGATTCGATATCGCGTGCGCATCGAGATCGAGTGGTACCTCGCGCTCGCGGCGCATCCCAAAATCGACGCGCTGAAGCCCCTCGCACCGGCCGTCGCGCGCAAGCTGCATGCGATTTACAGTTCGTTCACGGTCCGCGACGCGATGCGAATCAAGGACATCGAGTCCGAGACCAATCACGATGTGAAGGCGGTCGAATATTTTCTCAAGGAGCGGCTGCCGTCGGTCGACGAATCCCTGCCGCTCGAGATGATGCACTTCGCATGCACCTCCGAGGACATCAACAATACCTCTTACGCGCTGATTCTGAAGGAATTCGCCGAGGACCAGCTGATTCCCAAAGTCATCGCGGTGATGCGCGCGATGGCCGAAATGGCGCGCCGCTTCAAAGACGTGCCGATGCTGTCGCGCACCCATGGCCAGGAAGCTTCGCCCACCACGGTTGGCAAGGAGATGGCAATCTTCGCGTCACGGGTCGAGCGCCAGATAAGGCTCCTTCGCGCGCAGGAATATCTCGGCAAGTTCAATGGCGCGGTCGGCAATTTCAATGCGCACGCGTTCGCGTATCCCGAGGTCGATTGGATCGAGCTGTCGCAGAGCTTCGTCGAAAGCCTCGGGCTGGTGTTCAATCCGCTCACCACCCAAATCGAAAGTCACGACTTCATCGCAGAGATGCTCGCGACAGTCGCCCGCATCGACACGATTCTGCTCGGCTTCTGCCGCGACATGTGGAGCTACATTTCGATCGGATACTTCCGCCAGCGCAGCATCAAGGGCGAGACCGGCTCCTCGGTCATGCCGCATAAGGTGAATCCCATCGATTTCGAAAATGCCGAGGGCAACTTCGGCCTCGCCAACGCGCTGTTCGAGCATCTCATCGCGAAGCTGCCGATCTCGCGATGGCAGCGCGACCTTTCGGACAGCACTTCGTTGCGCGCGCTGGGGCCGGCGTTCGGGCATGCGATGATCGCGCTGAGCGCGTTGGAGAAGGGGCTTACGAAAGTCGAGATTAACGAGGAACGCATCGCGCAGGATGTCGACGCCGAGGAGTCATGGGAGGTGGTGTCGGAGGCGATTCAGACGATGCTACGGCGCCATGGCTATCCGCGTCCCTACGAGGCGCTCAAGGAACTGACGCGTGGACGCACCGTCGATCAGAAAAAGATTCAGCGCTTCATCGAGTCATTGGATCTGAAAAACGGCGCGCGTGAGGCGCTCAAGAAACTGGTGCCGCGCAACTACACCGGCCTCGCCTCGAAGCTGGTCGAGCTGTACGCGCCTGCGCCGGAGGGCTCATCGAAGAATCGTTCGCGCTGATCGCATGCGTCACCTTAGCGACTTTTTCGCGCGATGAGTCCCATGCTCATCTCCTGGCATCTCGCGGTAAAGATGCGCATCTTTAGTGCGTAGTCATAAACAGCGGCGGCATCAGCTATGTGAATAAACGGCGCAGTTTGTGGATAAGCGCCGGGTTCGAGTCTCGCGAAATCGTAGCCTTAGTAACACCTCATTCATATAAGATGAACGCATCGAAAGAACTTGACCCAATGGAGTAACCAACTTGGAGAGCACCCCCGAAAAGCGCGAAATGTTTTATGAGGGCAAGGCCAAGAAGCTCTACACCACCGACAACCCGGACCTCATAATCCAGTTCTTCAAAGACGACGCGACTGCCTTCGACGGCAAGAAGAAGGGCAGCATCGAGGACAAGGGCGTCGTCAACAATCGCATGTCGGAGCTGTTTTTCGGTCTACTCGAGCGCGAGGGCGTGCCGACCCATTTCGTGCGCCGCCTGAGCGATCGCGAGATGCTGTCGAAGCGGCTGGAAATCATTCCCTGCGAGACGGTGGTGCGAAACATCGTCGCGGGTTCGCTCGCCAAGCGCCTCGGGCGCATCGAAGGCGAGGAGCTCAAGACTCCGCTGCTAGAGTTTTACTACAAGTCGGATGCGCTGGGCGATCCGTTGATTTATCCGGAACATGCGATCGCGTTCGGATGGGCGAGCGAGGACGACCTCCGCACCATCCGCGCGATGGCGCTCAAGGTGAATGAGGTGCTGCGCCGCTTCCTCGATGAGCGCGGCGTGATCCTGGTGGA
>JBGPMZ010000489.1:0-3074 GCA_041487255.1 Binataceae bacterium (SeqCode)
AACGTTATTGTCGATGAAGCGTCCGGCCCCGTAGCCGCGCAGGGTCTCCTGATCAGTCAGTAGACTTTCCTGCCCACCGAGACGTCCCATCGACCAGAACGGGGTCTCGTTGCCCGAGGGGTTGTACTCGACGAACATATGACCCGCCAGGGTGACTTTTTCGTTGACGGCGTAGTAGCGGCGCAGCTCGCCGCCGAAGCGCGTATACGAGATCGAGCTCATGAAGCGCCGGTCCGCGATGGCGAAGTAGGCCAGCGCGAGGCCGCCCTTGCGCGGCACCTGCAGCGAGTCGCGGGTGTCGTAGGAGAACACCGCCTGGCTCAGCACTTCGCTTCCGCCATCGATACCCTTTTGCGTCGGGAACAACTGGAAAATCGAGGCCTCGTCGAAAGCGCCATGCTGGATTCGCACCCGGCGCGGGCGCAGGCTCAGCGCGAGTTGAAGGTCTTGCGTGAAGTTCAGTCCCAGAACCGCCAGTCCGTAGATCTGGTTGGTCGTGTAGTTGGTCTCATTGCCGAGGCGCGAATCATTGCCGACGCCGAAAAATCTCTCGGTGGGGTCCTTCTCGAAATAGAAGCGTCCCTCGAACGACCACCATTCCTTGCGGGTCCTGCCGGTCTGGTAGTCGACATCGACCCGCCGCGCGATCTTCTGCTGCGCGCCGGCAACCGCATACCAGTTGGTGTCTTCAGACGGATACGACAAAAAGCGAAAGGTCCCACCGGGGCCGAGGGTGGTATTGGTCTCGAGGTCGGGTGCGAAGATATCGGTGATCTGATTCTTCGAATCGGTAAAGAGCGCCGCGGCAAGAATTCCCACCGTGGTGCCCCCGTTAGGATCGGTCGCAACTTCCGGCACCGGAATGAACGGCCAGGTGTCGGGACTCGTCAGGCTAAACTTGTGCGGCCATTGCCATTGATCGGGATGAAAAATCGCGCTGAGCCGCGAAACCCCGGCTGGAGCCTCGGCGACCGGTGCGCCCGGCGACGCTGATGCGGCTGGAGTACTAGCCGCCGAGGGCGAGGCCTCCGTCTTAGGCACATTTCCTCCGCTCGTGGTACTCGGCGCCGGCGCGACATTCTTCGTCGCGGAAGGATTCAGCGTTTCGACAATCGGGCCGCCGTCCGCCTCCGCCACCATCACAGGGTGTGAGGCATCCGGGAACGTCACATCGGCGTCGCAACTGGGCACCCGCACGAAGAGAGCGCCCAATACCAGGATGCCCGGTAGGGTGCGGAGCAAAACGCACCTCGCCATCCTGTGAAAATTCTGCTGAACCGCGCGCACGATCCCCACCGCACACTCCGTTCGTAGCCGCCTCGGGCTTTAGCCTGACAGTGCTGCCGTCGCCCGCTCAAGGCGCATCAGTGTCGCACACGAAGCTCGATTCTTGAACACTCCGGAAGTCGATTTTCCGCTTCGCGATGAGACCGCCGGACCTGAATACGCTTTTCGATGGCGCAACAAATGTGCAAGGATTCGGAACCGAAGGCGCCACCGATTCGGAGCGCGCACTTCGGGCAGAAATTTCGACGGAGGATCCTCACATGGCGAAGGCAGATGGCGGCGAGTTAATCGCCCGCGTGATGAAGGAAAACAAGGTCAAGTATTGCTTCGCGATCAACGGCGGCCACCTGTTTCCGATTCTGGCCCAATTGCGCGGGCACGACATCAAGCTGATCCATATGCGCCACGAACAGGCGACCGCGTACGCCGCGGATGCCTATGCCCGCGTCTCCGGCGAGACCGGGGTGTGCATGGTCACCGCGGGATGCGGCCTGACCAACGCGGTCACCGGACTTTGCACCGGCGCACTAACCGGCAGCTCGATCGTATGTATCTCCGGGCAGCATCCGAACACCGAGGATCACGTCGGCTCGTTCCAGGAGGCCTATGGCTCGGAGGTCGTCGATAGCTTTGCGAAGTTCACCAAACGCGTCACCGACTGGACCTCGATCCAATTCGACCTGCGTTCCGCGTTCCGGGAGGCGATTTCGCCGCCGCAGGGCGTCGCGCTGTTCGAGATTCCGCAGAACATCCTCTATCACCACGATGAGGACGCCAAGCAGCGCAAGGGCGCTCGTCGCTTCACCATCGAAGATGTTCGCAGCCAGGGCGAGCCGTCCCACGTCGATAAGGCGCTCGAACTCCTGCACGCCGCCCAGCGTCCGATCATCGCGGGAGGCGACGGGCTGTTCTGGTCGCAGGCGGGACCGGAGATCAAGGAATTTGTCGAGCTCACCAGCATTCCGGTTTATACCCGGCGCGCCGGCCAGGGCGCGGTCAGCGAGGAGAATCCGCTCGCGATCCGCGGCTCGTGGAAAAAGCCCTTCACCGGGCGCGCCGACGTCGTGATGGCAATCGGGTTCCGCTACTGGAGCGGCGAGAAATTCGGCCAGCCGCCGACCTGGACCGACAAGGCGAAGTACATCCAGATCGATCAGACCCCGACCCGCATCGGATGGCAGGTCGACGCGGACGTTCCCATCGTCGGCGATCCGAAGAGCGTGCTGCGCCAGATGATCAATCGCATCAAAGAGCTGAAGCTCGATTTCTCGAAGAACCGCAGCTCTGAATGGTACAAGGAGGTCCAGCAGACCCGCACGCGCTTCGAGGCGCAAATCGTCGAAGAGAACAAAAAGACCGTGACCAACACGCCGATTCATCCGGCGCGGCTGTGCGATGATCTCATCAAGGTGCTCGACAAGAACGCGACCACCATCATCGACAGCTTCACGCTCTCGGGATGGATGAGCCGCCAGTTCACCTGCCGCTTCATGGGCCAGGTGGTCGACGCGGGCCCGCTCGCGCCGGTCGGTCACGGCATCGGCATGGGCATCGGTGCGCAGCTCGCGCGGCCCGGACAGCAGGTCGTCGTCATCAGCGGCGACGGCGGACTCGGCATCGGCGGATGGGACATGGAGACCGCGGCGCGCTACAAGCTGCCGGTCATCACGGTGCTGTGGAACAACAGCTCATGGGGTCCCAACTTCGATCAGATGCCCGGGCTGAAGGGCAAAACCGATCCATTCAACATGCTGCCGAACATCCGCTACGACAAGATTTTCGCCGAG
>JBGPMZ010000490.1:0-3073 GCA_041487255.1 Binataceae bacterium (SeqCode)
AAGGCTTCTCAAGAATGATCTTTGAGGTCTTTCTTCTCTGCCGGGTCCCCCTTCCCTAAAGGGAAGGGGTTAGGGGTTAGGTTTTGAGGACGAAACAATGAACAAATTCTGGAAATGGAAATGCGAGCAGTGCGGACACGAATTCACCCTGGCGCTCTCGGAGATGCCCCAGCCGTGCCATCGATGCGACGGCGAGTGGTTTCTCAAAGTAGGGGAATCCGACCGCAAGGACGAAAAGCCTACAACTATTTGGTGATCGACCGCGGCGCGCGCCGCAAAGGATAGTGCGATGAAACTCTACGATGCGTTCGGACGCGAAGTCGACCGCGAGCGCCTGCGCGACCAGCAGGCCGCGCCCACCGTGAGCGGCGTGCGCAACATCTACTCCTCGATGCATCCGTCGATCGGGCTGACCCCCGAGCGCCTCACGCAAATTCTGCGCGAGGCGGAATTCGGCGATCCGTTTCTGTACCTGGAGCTCGCCGAAGAAATGGAAGAGAAGGAGCTGCACTATCTCGCGGTGCTGAATTCGCGCAAGGCTGCCATCAGCCAGCTCGACCTTCAGGTGATGCCGGCGTCGAGCGACAAGGAAGACTTGCGCGCGGCCGCGATGGTGCGCGGGATGCTGGCCGGCGATGCGCTGGACATGCCGGGCGCGATCATCGACATCCTCGACGCGATCGGAAAAGGCTTCTCCGCCACGGAGATCGTGTGGGACACCTCGAATCGCGAATGGTATCCGCGCCGGCTGCGATGGCGCGATCCGCGCTGGTTCATGTTCGATTGGGTCTCGGGCGAAGAGCTGCTGCTGCGCAGCATGCGAAGCGAGGGTCCGTCGATTGCGGTGAGCGACGGCCCGACCGCGCGCGGCGCGCACTTCAAGGGCGACGGGCTCTTGGGCGCGCCGCGCGGCGGCCTCGGAATCCAGCCGCTGACCGAACCGCTGCTGCCCTACAAATTCATCGTCCACTTCGCCAAAGCCAAGGCCGGGCTGCCGATTCGCGGCGGCCTCGCGCGCGCGGCGGGATGGGCCTACCTGTTCAAGAACTATGTCCTGAAAGATTGGGTGACCTTCGCGGAAGTGTTCGGACAGCCGCTGCGGGTGGGAAAATACAGCGCGGGCGCGACCGAGCAGGACAAAGAGACGTTGCTACAGGCAGTATCAAATATCGGCACCGATGCGGCCGCGATCATTCCGGAATCGATGCTGATCGAGTTCACCGAGGCGCGTCAAACCGGCAGCGCGGAACTCTATCAAAGCTTCTGTGCTTACCTCGATGCGCAGGTCAGCAAGGCGGTGCTCGGGCAAACCCTCACTACGGAAATTCCCCGGGGCGCGGGCTCGCGCGCGGCCGCCGAGGTGCATGACATCGTGCGCCGCGACATTCTGAGCGCCGATGCGCGCCGCCTCGCCACCACGATCAATCGCGACCTCATCAAGCCGATCGTCGATCTCAACCTGGGCCCGCGCGACAGGTATCCGCGCGTCGAGCTGGGAATCGCCGACGACACCGATGTCACGGAGTTCGTCGACATCGTAACCAAGCTGGCCGACCATGGGATGCGCATCGGGCAAAAGGCGGTGCTCGAGAGGTTGGGACTGGGAGAGCCTGCGGCCGGCGAGCCGGTGCTGGCTAGCGCTGCCGCGCGCGGCGCATAAGATCCTTCACTCGCCGATTGAACGCGCGCCGGCGATGCTTGAAGTTGAGCGCGATCGAATCGTAGAGCAGGCGGCGCAGGCGAAACGGCGCGCCCGGATCGCCGAGCGTGGCCGGCGTCGCCGCGTTCCTGCGAAAGCGGAACACCTGAATGCCGTTCCACCAGGTCGGATGATGATTGCGCGGCGTGCGCAGATCGAGCACCAGCTCGAAACCGGGAACCATCCGCGCGAAGAGGGCATCGGCGGCGCGCGCCTCGCGCTTGTTGGTATCGTCGACGACGATGAGCGCGTCGTCGGCGAAGGAGGGCAGGGCATACTGCAAGCCCTCGAACTGATCGGCGAAGCTATGGCCGCCGTCGTAAAAATAGGCGCCGATGCGGGCGGGACGCCATGGCGCCGCGCGCAGAAACTCGCGCGACGCCAGGTTGAAAAACTCCACCTGCCCCGGCGCGTGGCGCGCGAGGTTGCGCCTGAGGATGTCCTCGGCGCCGTCGAACTTGGAAAAATTGTCGCATGCGAAAATCTTCGCGGCGACATTTCCGCGCGCCGCGCCGACGATGCTCGCGCCCTTGTAGCATCCCACCTCGACGTAAACCTCGCCCGGCGAAAGATGCGCGAGCGCGAGGTTGAGGAGCAGCAGCTTATTCTCGGTGGCCATGCCGGGAACTTCGGCCAGCACCTCGGCGAGGCGTCGATCGGCGGGATGGCGCGCCGCCGCGAGCTTGCGAGGTTGATCGAAGTCGGGCCAGTTGCGGCGGCAGTCCGCGATGAAGGCGTCGAAGTCCAAAGGCGGGGCTACCTCGACGCGGCGATCAGTAGTACCACATCGGACCCATCAGCATCGGATTCATCAGTTCCATCTGCTCTTCCTGCGCTGCCTCGGACTGCATTTGCGCGGCCTGATTTTGTTCGCTCGCGAGGCGCGCCTGAAACTGCATTTCCTTGAACTTCTGATAGTTGGCCTGGCTGCCGACGTAAACGCACTGGCAGAATTGCGCATCCGCCATCCAGTAGTGCACGGTGCCGTCGGGATCGCTGAAGTATTTCACTGTGAGCTGGGGCAGCGACTGCGCATGCGCGAGTTTGTCCGGCGTCCCGGCGGGCAACATTTTGAAGCCGGCCGCCGCCAGCATCGATTCCTTCTGATCGGCCGCGATCCGCGGATCGGGTTGAAACGCGGCGCATCCCACGAGCGCGCTCATGATTAGAGTGATGGCGATGAAGCGATAGAATCGGGGAAGCATCGAAATTTTCAAAATGAATTCTCCGACGCTATTGTGGGTGCGAACGGCGAGCATCGCAAGCGGGAGTAGGGACGCCGAGAATCTACGCGCGCGTTAGGGCTCGACCGCGAACCACCATGAGAAGCTCCGTCCCGAGGCTGCGATCGTGACGGTATAAGTTGCGCCGGGG
>JBGPMZ010000491.1:0-3067 GCA_041487255.1 Binataceae bacterium (SeqCode)
GATCTACGACGACCAGCGCGCGAAGCATCGAACATTCGAGGCGCAGCCGATTTCAAACCATTCGCTGTCGCGCCGGCCACCTGATTAGCCGTGTCAGGATCGCTACGCGCGGCGGGCGCGGGTGAGCGGGCGGATCAACAACAGGATCGTAAGAGCGATTGCCCATGCCGCGAGACCGCTAATCAGCGGCTGCGAGCCCCAGCCGCGGAGCCATCCCGGGAGCTCAACGCCTGCTGACGTCATCTTGGGCCACAACTTCGCGCCCAGTACGAATCCAGCGTGCAGTCCGATCGGAAAGTAGACCGTGCCGGTTTCGAGGAACGCCTCACCGAGCACGATACCCAGGAGAAACAGCCCGATGAAGGTCGGCAGCACCAGCGCGGGATCTGCCGCATGCGCGAGGCTCAACCCAAGTGTCTCGAAACCCGCGAGCGGATGGATGCCCGTGACGTAGAACTTCGCCGGCGATCGCACCAGATGAGCGAACGCATAAATCGCGGAACTCAGCAGGAGGGCGGGTATGCGGCCGAAGTCGTCCTCCAGCCCGACCAGCAGGAACGCGCGAAAAAATCCTTCCTCGATGATCGCGATGACGATTGCCGAGACAATGTACTTCGGCATCAGGTTCCAGAGGCCTGAGGAAGTTTCGGCGGCGTGCGCGCCCAGGACGACGGCCAGGTAAACGAGCGTGGCGATCGCGGCCATCGCGATCAGGAATCCTCGCGTCGCGCGCCGGAGGTTTCGCAGCGGATGATCGAAGCCACTGCGCAAGAGCGGAACCACCCGAAGCTCCCGCGCTTGCGAGATGAGGGCAATCGCGACCAGCACCATCACGGTGCGATCGAAAATCCGCGGAAAGGGAAAGTGAAATCCCATTGCTGCCACGGCCGCGGCCGCGAACGGTGCGGCGAGGGTCGCCACCACCAGGCTCGCGACGATCACGATCGTCAATCTGAGGGTGAACGACATTTACTTCGTGCGTTCGGGGCGGCGCTGCGGATGCAGCACGACCTCGACCGGGCATACCCGCGCAGGCGACTTCACGATGTCGAGAACCGCGGCCGCAACGTCGTCGGGCGCGAGCATCAATTCGCGATCGAGGCGTTTGTTGTTCGGAATCAGCGTCGTGTCGACGAGCCCTGGAATCACAACCGATACCTTGATTCCCCGATCGCCGAGTTCCGCGAACGCCGCATGCGTGAACGCGACCAGTCCCGCTTTCGATGCTGCATAAACCGCTTCACCCGCGGCCAGGTTGCGCGCCGCGCTCGAGGCTATATTGACGATCGCGCCGGAGCCGCGCTCCGCCATCGCGGTCGCCGCCATTCGCGAAAGCGCGATCGGCGCCCGCAAATTAACCGCGAGGATTCGGTCCGCATCGCTCCCGCGCATCTTGACCAGCGCGGTGCGCGGTGGCGCCCATCCGGCGTTGTTCACCAGCACATCGATACGGCCGAAAAGGTCAAGCGCGGTCTCGACCACGGCTTCGGCGCTGTCTTCATCCGCCAGATCGACCAGCACGATTAGCGCGCGCTCGATGGGCAAATTCGACAGCCGCCGCGTCTCTTCGAGTTCCCCGCGACTGCGCGCCGCGATGCATAGCGAGTAACCCTCGCGCGCCAGCGACAGCGCGATCGCACGCCCGATGCCGCGGCCGCCGCCGGTAATCAGCGCGACCGGATGCGGATGCATTTCCGCCATTCAGGGCATCCCTTCGATTTGCGCGCCGACATAAGCTTGAACCCGCATTGCAACTTGCACCGACTCGCATCATAACGTGAGCATTCGGGCTGCGGCCACCAAGCGGAGAGGTGAATGAATCGCCAGGTCTTTCGCGAGTACGACATTCGGGGAATCGTCGAGGACGATTTCACCGAGGATTTTATTGTCGACCTCGGGCGCGGCTACGCGACGATGTTGCATCGCGCGGGCAAAAACAAAATCACCCTCGGTCGCGATTGCCGGCTGTCCTCGCCGCGGCTGCACGATCTGCTGCTCGAAGGGCTGCTGCCCAGCGGTATCGACGTGATCGACGTTGGCGTAGTGCCGACGCCGCTGCTCTATTTTTCCGTGTTGCATTGGAAGATGGATGGCGGCGCGATGATCACCGGCAGCCACAACGCGCCCGAGTACAACGGCTTCAAACTGGGCGTCGGTCCGACCACGATTTTCGGCGCTGACATTCAGAAGCTCGCCGACATCGTCGAGAAGCGCGATTTCCATACCAGCGCAACCAGGGGCGCGCTCAACGAGGTTGCGATTTTACCCGAGTATGCCGATTTCATTCGCGCCAACATCAAGCTCAAGCCCGGGCTCAAGGTCGCCCTCGATGGCGGCAACGGATGCGGCGGGGTGGTTGCGGAGCCGCTGATGCAGGATCTCGGCGCGCAGACCTTCGGCATCCACATCGAGATGGACGGCCGCTTTCCGAATCATCATCCGGACCCGACGGTCGAGGACAACATGCGCGATTTGATCGCCGAGGTCGCCAGGCGCAAGGCGGACATCGGGATCGCCTACGATGGCGACGCGGACCGCGTCGGCGCGGTCGACGAAAACGGCCGCATCGTGTGGGGCGACGAGCTGATGGTTGTGTTCGCGCGCGCGATTCTGAAGGAGCAGCCGGGGGCGGCGATTATTGGCGACGTCAAATGCTCGCAGCGGATGTACGACGACATCGCCAAACACGGCGGCCGCCCCATCATGTGGAAGACCGGCCATTCGCTGATCAAGAGCAAGCTCAAGGAAGAGCATGCGGCGCTGGCCGGCGAGATGAGCGGCCACATGTTTTTCGCCGACAAATATTTCGGCTTCGACGATGCGATCTACGCATCGTTGCGGCTGCTCGAAATCGTCAGCCGCGAAGGCAAAGGCCTCGCGCAGATCCTCGCCGACCTGCCGAAGAGTTTTTTCACGCCGGAAATTCGCATCGATTGCGCCGACGACAAGAAATTCTCGGTGGTGAAGAGCGCGGCGGAATATTTCTCGAAGCACTACGACGTCATCGCGATCGACGGCGCGCGCGTGAAGTTTCCCAACGGATGGGGCCTGGTGCGCGCATCCAACA
>JBGPMZ010000492.1:0-3065 GCA_041487255.1 Binataceae bacterium (SeqCode)
CCTCCGCTCGAACCCGGCAGCCAGCCGCTGGTCACGGTCAGCGTATGCACCTTCGGCAGCTCAAACTGCGTCGGCGAATTCGCCGGTGGCGTAGTTGATGTGCTTGCCAAATATAAAGGTATCGAGGCGAATCACTGCCTCGCGATGCCGATGTCGACCGATGTCGCGATCATCTTCGGGCGCGAGCTGTTCGGCGAGCCCAAGAAACAGGGCCGGGTGCAGCTCAAGAGCGATGGCGACGTGGTGCGCGGCACGGTCGAGCGCTTCGGGATTCCCTACATTCAGCTCGAAGGCCGCTTCACCGAAAATGTTCCCATCAGCGGGCCCACCTTCAGCGACCGCTTCCATTTCAAGTTCATGCACGCGGCGGATGGCAATGGGCTGGAGTTCGATCCGATCATCGTGCACGCGCACTTCCGCAATGAGCTCAAGGTGATGAAGCGCGGCGTCGGCAAGGTGACGCTCAAGGCGACGCCGCACGATGCGTTGCCGGAGATCGAAATCGTCGAGCTGATGGGCGCGACCTACAGCGAGGGCGACATCTACGCCGAGGCCAAAGCGATCGGAACCGTGGCGGCGGCAAAGTTCCTGCCCTACGCGTTCCAGAATATCGACGACTACAGCGGCGACATACCCAGAAACAATTTGTAGGAATAACGGGTCAGGCCGCAGTACCATTCCGACCCAGGAAAGGGACTGCGGCCGGACTTCCGCCGCTGCGCGCTCTCCTTGTTCGCCGGATGATGGGTAACAAATTCATACCCATCGCGATGGCGCCTAACGCCGTGATTTTGCCGCTACTAGTTCGATAGATCGCGGTCACCAACGCGCACGATTTGACTTGCTGTATCGGGAGCCGGAAATGTCACGGGTTTGGCGCTATTTTGCCACGACCAGGCCTCAACCATCGAACCGCGGAGGCTGCCACGTAGTTCGTCACTCGCGGGCTCGGAAATTGCTCTGTGGTTCCGCGAATATGAAACTTCGGGGGCAGTCCGCGCGATCAACCCAGGCCGGCAAACCGCCGCTCATCACTGAGATCGGTACCTTCTCCATCTCGACCGCTACACCCGAGATCGCGCTCGCATCGCGTCACTACAATCACGCAAACCAGCTCCTGGCCAAGGGTAAGCTGCTCGACGCCGAACGCGCTTATCGGCAGGCTCTCAAACTTGCTCCAGCTGACGCGCAGGCCTGGGCGAATCTGGGTTGCACACAGTGGAAACTCGGCCACCTTGCCGAAGCTGAAGCATCCCTCGCGCGCGCCATCGCATTGCGTCCGATGGCCGAAGCACACAACAATCTCGGCGGCGTACTGGAAGCGTTGGGACGCCTCGACGAAGCGAGTCATCAGTATCGGCTGGCAATCGGAGTCGATCCCACGCAAGCCCAACCTTACTGCAATCTCGGCGCAGTGCTGCATCGGCTCGGCAGGTTCGAAGAAGCGAAGGTGGAGTATGCGCGGGCGCTGAGGCTGAAGCCCGATTTCGCGGAAGCGTGGTCCAATCTGGGCGCGGCATTTCTAGCCCGCGGAAAACACGGCGACGCGGAGGCCTGCCTCCTGCGCGCGATGCAACTAAGCCCGGATAATCGACAAGTCCTTAGCAACCTCGCTGACGTGTTGCGGATCCAGGGGAAGTTCTCGCCGGCGATCGAAACCTATCGCAGAGCGCTCAAAGTCGATCGAGACAATGTTGCGCAGATGGTGAAGCTCGCGCTCGCGCAGGAAGTGATCCTCGAGTCGCGCGAAAGCGCCATCGCTCGCCGCGCCGAGGTGACGGCGTCGCTGCACAGCCTGATCGATCGGGGGGTGCAACTCGACGATCCGCAAGCCGAGATCGGGATGACGAACTTCTACTTCGCGTATCAGGGCATCAACGACATCGATCTGCAGGCGTTGACCGCGAAGTTCTATTTGAACGCGTGCCCCAAGCTTGGGTGGACCGCGCCGCACTGCTCGACCTCTGCCACTGGGTCAGATGGCCGCCTGCGTATCGGTTTTGTTTCAACCAGTTTGTTCGAACACACGATCGGAAAGTTCTACCACGGCATCATCCAGAAGCTCTCGCGCGATCGTTTCGAGGTGGTCGTTATCCGACCGCGTCAAGATGCCGACGCCATTGGTGATGCGATCGGACGCGATGCCGATCGGAATGTCGAAATCCCTTTCGATCTGTACCCGGCACGCGACCGGATCGCGGCCGAGCGCCTTGATATTCTGTTCTACCCCGACATCGGAATGACGCCGCTGACTTACTTTCTCGCCTTCGCGCGGCTCGCACCCGTCCAATGCGTAAGCTGGGGTCATCCGGTTACCAGCGGGATTCCGGCCATCGACTATTTCATTTCGGCCAAGAGTATCGAGTCCGAGGAAGCGCAAATGCACTACTCGGAGCAGCTGATCTTGCTCGACCAGTTGCCGACCTACTATTGGCGTCCACATCACGAGGTGACTCCGTTCAGCCGCGCCGAAATGGGTTTCGCCGAGGACCTCAAGCTCTACGTTTGTCCGCAGAGTCTGTTCAAGCTGCATCCGGATTTCGACCTCGTGCTCGCCACCTTGCTGCGGCGCGATCCCAAAGCCCGGCTGCTGCTTCTTTCAGGAGTCCACAAGCATTGGGATCGGCTCCTCGCGGCGCGCATTGCCCGGGGTTTTCCCGAGGTCGCCGAGCGCGTGATCTTTGTGCCACGCATCCCGCAAGCGGAATTCTTTCGCCTTCTGATGATGGCCGACGTGATCCTCGATCCGCCATTTTTCGGCGGCGGCAACACCAGTTACGAAGCTTTCGCGATGGGCTTGCCGATCGTGACGTGGCCCGGTTCGTTCATGCGTGGCCGGGTGACCGAGGGGTGTTACCGCCAGATGGGTTTCACCGAACTGGTGGCCGACCATCTCGATTCATACGTCGAGATTGCGCTTGGTCTCGCTAACGACGGTGCCTGGCGCGAGCGCGTGAAAAGTGAAATCGCGGGTCGCTCCGCGGTGCTCTATGAAGATGCGCGCGTGATCGCGGAACTGGAAGCTTTCTTCGCCGCCGCCTACCAGGCCGGTCGGCGCGGCGATC
>JBGPMZ010000493.1:0-3054 GCA_041487255.1 Binataceae bacterium (SeqCode)
AAACTTGTAGCCGAGTGGGAGAGACACCATGGGGCGTAGCGGTCTAACAGAAAAAGAAATCCGCGCGATGATTCCCGCGGCACGCGCTCGTGAACGCAAAGCGGCGCGATCCGAAGCGCGCGCGAAGTCTGCTCGATACAATGCTGCTACGCGTCGAATTGAAGTTGAGCTGAAGAACGGAGCGTCCTTCGCGTTCCCCATAACCCTCGCCGGACTCGGGTTGGCAAACGCGACGTCATCTCAGCTCGCGCACGTGAAGGTCGATCCGTCGGGCGAGGGACTGCACTGGCCTGACATCGACGCGGATGTCAGCGTGCCAGGAGTCTTCGAGCGGCTGCTCGGTACTACTCACATCATGAGGATTGCCGCGCGGCGGGCAGGCTCTGCGCGAAGTCCAAGGAAAGCCAAGTCGTCTCGCGCGAACGGCGCGTTAGGTGGTCGGCCTCGTCGGCGTAAGGCGACGCGATAGCGATGGCGATTTCTGTCCCGCTGCATACGGTCGACGAAAGGAATTGAAGCAACTTGCTAAAAAGAACGGGATCCGATTTCAGAGCACTCCTAAGGGAAAAGAACGGGATCCGAGATCTCAGAGGGTAAAGATCCCAGGGTTTAGTCACCGCGCGTCGACCCCACTAGCGCGATCCAGCAACTACAAAGTTGCAGGGGCCGCAGGCCGTTTAGTGAGGTCGTCGCGCAGTGCCTAAGCACTCAGATCTTTGCCTTCTCAGATCTCGGATCCCGTTCTTTTCCCGTACGTGTCGTATCCACGCCAGTTGAGCGCCCGTCACTTCGCCGCAACAAACACCGCGGTTCCAATCACCATCAGCCCGCCAAGACTCAAGCCGACAACTTCTACTCCTCGACCATGTGCCTCCCATAACCTTCAGCTCTCCTGAACCGCCCGCTCGAGCAACTGAATCTTCTGCCAAATCCTCCCCGAAAGGGCACTCGTGAGCGCTTCAATCTCGTTCACCTCAGATAAAACCACCTCGTCCTTGAACCGCTGCACCAACAACGCCGACAATTTCCCCGTCAGCGAAAGTAGATCGGTGCAGTAATCGAGATACCTGCCGAGCGAGGCCGGACTCATCGCCCCCTTCGGGCTCTCGGTAATCTCCGGCTCCGGCATCCGCCGCCCCGCCGCATCCTTGGCCAACTGATGCATGTCGATCACGTGGGCGAGACTTCGCAGCTCGTGCAGCACTCCGTGCGCCCGCTTCCGCTTCAGGCTGGTCTCGAGACGCAGCAGGAACAACACCGCGACACCGGACACCGCCGCAATGTTGAAGACCGCCGCGATCGACTGCACGTCCGAGAACTTGTGCGCTCCCGCGGGCAGCTCCACGCGCGGACCAGCCAGATACAGCACCAGGACCATTCCCACGATCAGCAATCCTGCAAAGATGCGTATCGGCCAATTCGTGGCGCTCAGGTACTCCGCGCACTCGGCCACCTCGGCGGCGACTGCGATCAATTCGTCCGCCACTCTCCCCAAACCCGAATCGGGAAACTGATTCTCTATCCGGTCCCTCAACGCCGTGAGGGAATCGACTATCTTCGATTCGTCGAGCTTCCGGAATTCCGAGCCTGTCACTGTCTTGTGGGCATCGTCGTCACATCCCCCCAATGCCACGCGGGTGTTGGGCCACCATCACTTGTTCGGCTCTACCAACGCCTGGTACACGAGCGTTGGAAATCGCGAGGCGACCTGCGATTGATTCGGCAATTGCTGAATCATGAATACCATCACCAGGTGCTGACTCGGATCGACCTTGTACATGCTTCCGTATGCGCCACCCCATCCATACGAACCCACCGACGCCATTCCATCAGCGCCCAAACGATCGGTTGTGCCGAAAGCGAGTCCGAAGCCCGCGCCGGGTCCCCACGGAATCTTCGTCCCGACCTGATTGGTCGTCATCAACTCGATCGTCCTCGGCGACAACAGCCGCACGCCATCCAGCTCGCCCCCGTTGAGAAGCATCTGAAGAAAGCGCGCGTAATCGTGAGCGGTAGACAGCAGGCCGGCACCGCCTGAGAAGCTGCGACGCGGTCCATCCACGTAATCACCCTGACCACGTGACCCGTTCGGCGCGCGCCTGGCGTGATTGGCGCTGTCACTCATGTACACTGCCGCCAACCGCTCCCGCCTGGCAGGCGGGAGGAAGAAAAAAGTATCGTTCATCTTGAGCGGCCCGGTGATGCGCGTCCGGATGAATTCGTCGAACGCGACTCCCGAAGCGCGCTCGACGACGCACCCAAGAACGTCGGTGTTGTACCCGTAAACCCACTTGTCGCCCGGCTGCGACACGAAGGGAACCGTGGCGAGACGCTCGATCGTCGTGCAGATCGGCTCATTCTTGTCCGCTGTGTACCAACCCCAACCCGCCGCCGGACCCAGACCCTTCGCCGCGTAGAGGGGCGCGACGATGGAATCGGTGCCGTAGGAAATGCCGGAGGTGTGCGTCAGCAGATCCTCGATCGTGATCGCTCGCTTCGCCGGCACGATCACTCGGCCCGTATCAGACCGGCTGGCGACGGTCGTGTGCGCAAATTGTGGAATGTACCGGCTGACGGGATCGCCCAGTCCGAGCCGCCCTTCCTCCATCAGCATGAGGATGGCGGTGCTGGTGAGGGCCTTCGACTGCGATGCGATCCGGAAAATCGCGTCGGTAGTCATTCGCCGGCCGGCTTCCTTGTCGGACCATCCCACCGCCCGCTCGTAGACGACTCTGCCGTCGCGCAGCACGAGTCCGACCGCACCGGCGATCTCATCGTTGTCGACGGCGCGCTGGAGCATCTGGTCGATGCGCGCGAGACGATCCGGCGCAAAGCCGGCCACCGTCCGGGGTTTGTTTGCGCTCGCGGAGCTTTGAGCGCCAACCGACGATGCGGCGCAGAAAAGAACTGCGAGATAGCCAAGCTTGATGTTGGGTTTCACGGTGTCCCCCCCGGACGCAGAGCTGAATTAATCTTGGGGTTTACATCGCGTGGGAGGGAAGGGCCCGCTCCAAGGCCCTCGAACTGAGTGGACAAATCGACCGCCGAGAGGGT
>JBGPMZ010000494.1:0-3053 GCA_041487255.1 Binataceae bacterium (SeqCode)
CCCACCCCTCGCCAAAAAGAATGGCTCAATCTGTAGCAACCTTGCCTGGCTGGAGATTCGAACTGGTGATCACGAATCCCGAACTACAGACTTCAGTACCAGCGCATGGAGAAACACTTTCCCGGAAACAAATCGTCGAGCGTCAGGGCGAGGCTAAAACTCTTGCCTCAAAGGGCTATCTCTCGGCGGCCTTCCTGATCGCTTGGAGCGCCGCAGAAGCTGTATTGCGGCGAATCGCTTCCAAAAGCGGACTCGACAGTGCGGGATATAGTCCGTCCGCCCTCTACAAGGAGCTCTATTCTATCGGCGCTATCTCCAGAAGAGCATACGAAACCTTTGCCGAAGCGGTGCAAACCAGAAATTCGCTAGTCCATGGTTTCAAAGTTTCCGACCCTCCGAGATCTACACTCGATCGGCTCGTCGCTACTGTGGACAGACTGCTGCAAGAGCTCAATAAGCCGCCCGAGATTATTCCACGCGAATCAGGCCGGAGAGGCCGGCGAACATCAGCGGGGTGAGGGTCCATCCCGCCAGGATGTGAAACCACAGGTACCAGCGCAGCAGCTTGCCCGCGAGCGTCGCGCTCGCGGTGCCCCATTCTCCGCTGGCGGGATCCACCAGCACGCGCTCGCGCGCATTCGGACGCCAGTGACTTTCCAAATGAAGGTCTACTACAGGCAGGAAATTCTCCAGCGAGTAGACGAATGCGTTGAAATGCGGATAGTGAACCGGCGGCCGCCCGCTATGCGCGAAGGCCTGGTATGCGTCGGGCTCACTCGGCGTCATGACGCCCGCGCGATAGCCCCACCCGAACAGTATCGCGCCGAGCAACACGAACCCCGCGATCCACCACAGCGCGCGCAGCGGACGGTAGCCGTAGCCGATGGTGCCCTCGAGCAGGAGATTCCACGCGCGCTCCGCCATCGAGAGGTGACCCGAGCGGCGTTGCGCGATGCGCTGTGCGATTAGTACTTCGGTTTCGCCCTCGGTCCGGCCGCTGTTCTTGAGCGCCTTCGCCAGTTGCACGTAGGGCTGCGGTCGATATCCCGGCGGCTGCAACACGAGCCATTCCAGGCGCTCCACCGAATCGGCGGGGCTATCGCCGCCAAACTCGCTGTAGGTAAATCCGTCAAGGTCGAGGTTGCCGGGCGCGGGCCAGCTCTGACGATCGTCGAACAGCGACGCGACGCCGGCGTTTTCGAGATCCAGTTTCGTCTTCGGCGTATGCGCGATATCCACCCAGTAGAGCGGTCCCGCCACCATCGTACGCTCGGCATCGAGGCCGGTGTCGCCGTTGCCGATGAAGCGCGCGTGATTGAAGCTGAGCGAGCGGCCAATCCGCGCGAGGCGAAAATACAAAACCCCGTCGGTGGTGAAGTTCTGCACGAAGCTCGCGTCGCCGCCGATGGTAGACTCCTGCGCCGAGATGGTGTCGGTGACGCCGCTGCCGGTGAAATCGGCGCCGCTGCAATCGAAATCGCCGCCGATACTCGCGCGGAAGATGCTCAGCGCGCCGTAGTGTCCAAAGTGCAAGGCCAGGTCGCCCTTGACGTGCGAGGCGTCGCCCAGGATCGGGCCGGTGACGCTGCTGCGAAGCTCGATACCCGCGATCGACGCGTTCGAGAAATCGATGCCGTCGGGAATCGCGCATCGAATCAGCGTAAGCGGACGGGTGACATCGTCATATGACAGATCGAGCTTGCCGACGATCTTCGCACCCGCGATGCCGGGGCCGCTGGGATGCAGGAATGGCGCGGTCTCGGAATCGGAGACCAACCATGCGAAGAGACCCGCGCGGATCGAGCGTTCGGGTCCCCACTTCTCGCTTTTCGCCAGATCGTTCGCGGGATCGTCAGGGTCGTCATTGGGACCGACCCAGCGCACTTCGCGCGAGGCCGCGCCGCGCGCGAGGATACGCTCGGCGGCGCTTAATTGACCGAATTCCTGATGGGCAAGTTTCTCCAGCGCGTCGGCCTGGCGCTGTTCCTTCAGCGGGACCTGCGCGAGCGCCGGCCCGGCGAGCGCGATGGCCACGATCGCGAGCGCAATGGTCACAGCCATCGAGCGATGGAGAAGTGCGCGCATCGAGTTGCCGCGCATTATCCGGCGCTGGGCTCGGAAAGCAAACCGCGCGAGCCAGATAGCGAACGCGACTGATGGCGCATAAAATTCCGCATGTGATCATCAATCGGAAAACAACCGGTCGCCTACGGCAGGCGCTCATACTGCTGACCTTGAGCGTGGCGCTATCGATTGGTACCTACGCCCCCGCAGCAACCGCGCCGGACGCGGTCGCACCTGGTCCGATGGCAGCGGTGAAGTCGGTCATCGATCAGGCGATCGCCGTTTTCAAGCAACAAGGACTCCCGCCGGACGAGCGCGAAAGCAAGCTGCGCGCGATTGCCGAGAGTCACATCGACTTCGGGAAAATGGCGCGCACCGCGCTCGGGATGCATTGGCGCGATTTCTCACCCGAGCAGCGCGGCGAATTCGTGCCGGTCTTCACCAAATTTATCGAGGGCGTCTATATCTCACGGATCGAGCAGTACACGGTGGGAAAGGTGCAGGAGACGATCCAGACTTCCAACATCCAGTTCACCAAGGAGCGCTTCGACGCGCCGGACCAGGCCGTGGTCTTCAGCCAGGTCACGTTGCAGAATCGCGCCAAGCCGGTCGACCTTAACTACCTGATGCAGCGCGACGCCGACGAGTGGAAGGTCTATGACATCACGCTCGATGCCATCAGCGTGATCGCGAACTATCGCAATCAGTTCAACCGCGTGCTCAATGATGGCGGCTACGACAAACTGATCGGCATCATGCGCCAGAAGCAGCAGGCGCTCGATTCGATGGCGAAGTCGAGTCCCTGACGATTCGCGAAGACCTAACCCCTGGCCCCTTCCCTTTAGTGAAGGGGAATCAGAAAGAAGCCCGGACTGTTCAACGAAGCGCTCTTCTTCGTTCTGAGCCCCCCCTTCCTTCAAGGGAAGGGGGTTAGGGCTGTCGCGCCAACAAGCAGGAAATCGCTACTCCTTGCCGCGGAGGTTCTCGAG
>JBGPMZ010000495.1:0-3046 GCA_041487255.1 Binataceae bacterium (SeqCode)
CAATGCGATCCATGCGCTGATGCACCTGCATGCGTGCAGCTTCGCGGGTGATCTATCGAAAACTTCGGCGCGCCGCTGCGCGACCATCCTTCTCAATCGGCATGCGTCTTGCTCAATCGGCATGCGTCTTGCGCTTGCGAGTAGCCGAGTTGTAAAGCTCGCGGGAGAGACGCCCATGGCAGAGAGTTACCTTGCACATCGAAGTCGGACACTAGTGCGAAGCGTTCGCAGCGCCGCCATCGTTATCGGATGTTCCTGGATCGCCGCCTGCTCCGTCTTCTCGCTAGCGGATGCTTTCACCGCTGACCAGGGCGCCTTCGAAAAGACCGTCGCAGTCAGTGACGCGCCGGTTTCTCTCGACGCGTACACACCTTCGGGAGATATCACCGTTCGTCACGGCGGCAGCAGCCAGGTCCATGTGACGGGGCACGTCCGCATCTATCGCGGGTGGTGGGGATGGACGAGCCTCTCGCCGCAAGAAGCGCTGGCGCGCTTGCAGCAAAACCCGCCGGTCGAGCAGCAAGGCAACTCGATCAGGGTTGGCTACATCAGCGATCCCGACCTGACGCACAACATCTCGATTAGCTACGAGATTGAAACTCCCGCGGCGACCAGCTTGTCCGCCCGCATCAGTTCAGGCTCGGCAAACATCGAGGGAATCAACGGTCCGGTCGAGGCCTCGACCTCCTCGGGCCATGTCACAGTTGCAAATGTGAAAGGCCGGGTGCAGGCGAGTTCGAATTCCGGCGGCGTCGATTTGCGCTCCATCGATGGCGCTGCGACGGCGTCGGTCGCGAGCGGATCGATTAGCGGAAGCGATCTGGTTGCGACCAACGCGAAGACCATGAGCGGCGCGGTGACGCTGCATCAGGTGCGCGGCGCCTGCAACGTCTTTGTGAGCAGCGGCAGCATCAACGTCGATGGCGCCCCGACCGCGCCGTGGAATCTCCGCAACATTTCCGGTCCGGTCTCGATCCGCGTTACCGATCAGCCGCACTTCGAGCTGAAGGCGCAGGTGGCCTCCGGCGGTATCCACAACTCGCTGCCGGTGACCACGATGGGAAGCAGTTCCCGCAATCTGCTGGTCGGCAGCGTCGGCGGAGGCGGGCCGTTGGTGGAGCTTCCCACCCAGTCCGGCAATATCTCCATCGAGTAGAGTTTCCCCCGTTTTTCGCAATACTGCCGAAATACATCCCTCTTTCTCCATGCATCGGATGAGTGAACAATAGGGAGAGGGGGACTGCTTGAAAAAGCCAGACACGAAATCAGCCAGCGCGCAGGCGAGCGCGAACGAAAACCCGGAACGTCGAACCGCCCGCTTGCTCATCGTCGAGGACTCGGAAAGCAGTCGAGCGATGATTTGCAGTCATCTGCGCGACGAGCAATTCGAGTTCGAAGAGGCGGACAACGGCGCAGTCGCAGTCGAAAAGGTGAAAGCCGCCCCCTTCGATCTCATCCTGATGGACATCAACATGCCGATGATGGACGGCCACGAGGCGATGCGGCGTATCCGGCAATGGGAGGAGGCGCGCGGGCTGGCGCGCACGCCAATCATCGCATTTACCGCGTCGTCGTTCGAAGAGGACGTTAAGCAGGCAATCGCCAGTGGCGCCGATCTGCACGTCGCCAAACCGGTCAAGAAGGATGCGCTGGCGGCGGCCATCAAGAGCCTCCTCCGAACCCCGGCTGCCCAGGATGGCGCGCGCCGAAAGCATACTGCTGCATCGTAGGCGTTTTGACCAAACGAAGCCAAATAACCCTTATGGGCAAAGGACTTTCGATTTTCAACCTTCGAATTTGAGTGACATTTGAGCTGAAAACTGCCCGCGGGCCCTACCAGTTGACCTTGGTCAAGGAGCCTCAGACACTGCCCGACGCGACGCTACTGACGCTATGTCTGGAGCGGCTCGACGGCATCGAGAAGGTCGCCCTCCAATGCCGCGTCGATCAGGCTCTGACAGGCTCTATCAACCATGATGAACTTCTCGCCAAGCTCGCCCACTGGATCGAGCGCGACTTCGAGATGACCCGCGAGTATGCGCTGAAATCCATTCGCAGCGAGCGCAAGCTGCTGGAACTCGTCTTCGATGCCTCGAACCGAGGGCCCTTCTGATGGAGATTCGACGCGCTATGGATTCCGACGTTCCCGAACTGTCGCGCCTGGTCCAGGGTATCGCCGCCTATCATGAATCCGTCGATGAGCGCGTCCGCTATGACTGGGACACCGTTCGCAAATCCGCCGAATGGCTCGCCGTCGTGCTCCAGCGCGGCCATCACGCAATATGGGTTGCAGACTTCGGGAACGGTAAGCTGGTCGGCTATCTATGGGTGCATCTGCGGCGCTATCGCGATGCGCGCATCCCGCCGGTATGGGGCTATATTGCACATGCATTCCTCGACGAGGGATGGCGCGGGCAGGGGCTCATGCGGCCGATGCTCGACGGCGCTTGGGAATGGTTCCGGGAAAAGGGAATGACCCACATCACCTTGGGGGTCATTCACAAAAACTGGATCGGCTCCTCGGCGTGGTACAAATTCGGCTTCGAGGATTACAACCACGAGCGCCTGCTAATTCTCAAAAACAAAGCCAATTAGCGTGCCCCCGGCAGCATCAGTTGAGCTTAATTCCGCTTGACATCGATCACGGGTGGCCTTAATAGACCCATGTGGTCGGCTATTGTCTGAATCGCTCCGATGCCCCTGTTTCCATTGAAGATAGTCCCTCGAGTGGCTATATTCGACTTGTAAGGTCCACTATTATTTGCAAGTATTCCGTTTAGGAAGACCAGCGATGCCTAAGTTGCCCATCTACATGGATAATCACGCCACGACTCCGGTCGATCCGCGCGTGATGGAAACGATGCTGCCGTACTTCACCGAGAAGTTCGGCAACGCCGCCAGCCGTAACCACAGCTTCGGCTGGGAAGCGGAGGAGGCTGTCGATCGCGCGCGCAACCAGATCGCGGCGCTCATCGGCGGCAAGTCCAAGGAAATCATTTTCACCAGCGGCGCCACCGAGTCGGACAACCTCGCGATCAAAGGCGTG
>JBGPMZ010000496.1:0-3044 GCA_041487255.1 Binataceae bacterium (SeqCode)
AGATGGCGAGCGTGCCGGGAGTGGCGGGCATCGCGGAGAGCATCGCCGATGCGGGCGGACGGCTGTCGCCCTCTTCGCTCAAAGCGGATTGCATCTCGCCGCAACTGGCGGCCGCGCTCGCGCGCAACGGGAACCATAGCGTGACGATCGCGCCGGAGGCGGGCAGCGAGCGGATGCGCAAGGTCATCAACAAGAATCTGAGCGAGACAGAGATCCTCGAGGCCGCCGAAATGATGGTCGGGACCGGCGTCGAAAACTTAAAGCTTTACTTTATGGTCGGCCTGCCCGAAGAGCGCGACCACGATGTCCGTGAAATCGCACATCTGACCGGCAAGATTCTCGCTCGCGCTCGCGCGCAGAAGAAATCGGTGGGCCACGTGACGGTGTCGCTCAATCCATTTGTGCCGAAGCCGTGGACGCCGTTCCAATGGGATCCGATGGAGGACCCGCGCGCCACGAAGGGCAAAATCGCGATGCTGCGCGGTGAGCTGTCGAAACTCGGGCCGGTCGAGCTCGATGCTGAATCGCCGCGCGAGGCGTACTTTCAGACGCTGGTGTCGCGTGGCGATCGCCGTGTCGGCGCGATCCTCGAGCGCCTCGATGCTGCGCAGTGCGAGGGTGCCGGTGAGATTTGGCATGAGCTGAGGCGCATCGCGCGCGAAGGTGCGGCCAGCGGCCTGCCCGATCCGGACTTTTTTGTGACGCGGCATTATGCCGACGATGAAATCCTGCCATGGGATTTCATTGACCATCACATTCACAAGTGGTTCCTTCTGTCGGAGCGCAAGAAGGCTCACTATGAGCATCAGACTCCGCCGTGCGACGTGACCAGATGCGTCGTCTGCGGCGCATGTTGATCTGAAGGGTTCTGGAGAACAGAGCGGAGGGTTGAGGAGATGGGACGGACTCTGTTAACGCCGCGTCGTCATGCATTTGCAAAGGCTTTCGGACTTGTCGCGGCGACTCTTACCTTTGCTATATCAGCGACGCCATTGTTCGCGCTGAGCGAATCGCCCGCCGGGGGATCGTCGCCCGCGGCCACCGCTCCCAAGAGCGCTGCGCTTTCGGAACCGCCCGCCACCAGGATGGTGCCCTCCGATGAAGCAGAGCCTCCCGCGGTTGCTCCTAACGAGGCAGGTGCGGTGTTTGGCGCTCCCACCACCACGGCAAAGAAGCCCCGCACATCTCATCACAAGGCGGTTGCAACGCCGCCTGAGGTCGAACCTGCGACCGCTCGCCTCAGGGTCATGACTCCCGGCTGGATCTATGCGGGTCCCTCGAAAACGAGCAAGAAGATCGAGAAGGCGACGATCGGAAAGTTCGTCGACGTCACCGGCAGCACGAAGTACTATCTGCAGGCGAAGCTAAGAGATGGACAGACAGGTTACATCGCGCCCGCGGACGTCGAGCTGGTTAGAACGACCGACAAAACTTTCGTGCTCACCCAGGATGCCGCGTTGCTCGAGGCCCCGAATCGATGGGCCAGAAAGCTCGCCGAGGTCCATCGCGGACACAACGTCCATGTCGTCGGCATCGCACTTAACTACCTGCGGATTCGCATGAAGAGTGGTCTGAGCGGATTTATTCCAGTCACCGCGCTGCAATAGAACAAGGAGCAACTTTGATGACTCGCTACAGCAATCTGGCCGGGATGCGTATCGCGATGGTATGCGCGTCAATCGCGCTCGCGGTCCTCGCCGCCGAGCCGATTTTCGCCCAGCAGAAGCCGATTGTCGTCGACGTAAGCAGCCCTGGCGCTGCGGCGGTCAAAGCGCAAACCGTCATCAACAAATCCGGGAGCTACATTCTCAGCGGCAACATCGTCAACAAGCGCGCCAATGCCGCTTCGGTTTCGATAACCGCATCGAATGTGACGCTCAACTTGCAGGGCTTTTCGATTACCTCGACCGTGGCCAGCAACGCGGCCGCAATCGATTCCGGCGCCGCATCCAACGTGGTGATCACCAACGGCATCATCTCGGGATTCGGCGGGCCTGCGATTCTCGCAGGAACGGCAACCACCATCTCGGGAATCACCGCAACCGGCAATTCCACCCTTGGTGGCAGCCCAACCATTCAGGCGGGTAACGGAAGTCAGATCTTCAACAATACGGTTGCGGGCGGCGGTGGAAGCGGAATCAGTTGCGCCACCGGCTGCCTCGTGCGCGGCAATACCGTCCAGGCCAATACCAGCTTCGGGCTTATCTTCAGCGACACGACCGGCGGATACCTCGGCAACATTCTGCAGGGCAATGACGGCAACACCGTCGGCACGGCCGGGCAGGTGTCGGGCGGGGCCTCGCTCAGCCAGAATCTTTGCAATGGCATCTCTTGCTAGGCCGCGATCGATGCGGGCCGGATTGCCGCTAGTTTTCAGATAGACGATCCGCAGGCTACTGGCTATAAAGAGCGCATCGCGCCAATGCGCTCGGGTGAGGGTCGATCGTGGCGATGACGAAACGGGAACGGCAGGGATGGATCATAGTCGCGAGCCTGTTCGCGACGCTGCTTCTAGTCTTCGGCTCCGGTTACAACACCGCCGGCGTGTTCGTCACTCCGCTCATCAAGGAGTTCGGATGGAAGCGCGCCAAGGTTTCCTTCCTGCAAAGTTTCGTCGCCGCATCAGCAGGTTTCTGCGGACCGCTCATCGGATGGCTGCTCGACCGGGTCGAGGCGCGAATCGTGATGGTCTCCGGCGCGGCACTCGCGGGACTCGCGTGGCTCATCGCGAGCCGTGCAAATTCCTATGAGACACTGGTCATCGCGTATCTGATGATGGGACTCGGGCTCAGTGGCGCGACGCTGCTGCCCGCCGCCTTGATAATCGCGAACTGGTTTGGCGCGCGGCGCGGGCTCGCCATGGGCATGACTTTCGCCGGCACTTCCTTCGGCGGCGCGGTGATGACCGTGGTCGCCAGCCACGCCATCGTATGGGGCGGGTCATGGCGTAGCGGCTACCTGTTCCTCGCGGTCCCGATGTTCGTGGTCGTCATTCCGCTGGTGCTCCTCGTCATCCGCACGCGCCCCGACGACGCGCCGGGTGA
>JBGPMZ010000497.1:0-3036 GCA_041487255.1 Binataceae bacterium (SeqCode)
CGAAGCATTACGGGCGCTCCTTTGCGAGCGGATAGGCGGTCACCAATCTAGGTATATCGCCGCCCGACTCGATAAACCACACCGTCCTGATTCTCGGTCGCGTTCCGTCTGCCGCACCAATTGCACAGGTTTCAAACGGTTCTCAGGACCCTGTTCAGAAGAGGCAGTTAGGTCTGCGACACCTATCGCGAGGACCTGTGGTCGAGCAGATGCAGAATCACGCCGATGCCGGGGAGGTTAACGCCGAGATCCTCGCCTAGCGAACGAATGGTCCTTATCCGCCGCAGCGTCGACTGAGTGTAGACCGGTACGCGATGCCCCTCGATCTCCAGCATCGTGGAATGCGTTATCAGTGCCTCGAACTCCCACAGTCGGAGTTGGTCGTCGGTGATTCCGCCCAACGCGCGCAACGCATCCCGAGTGAGGTAGGCAGCCTGCCTGCGCTGAGGCGCACGAGAAGTAGATCTGCCCCTGAGTGTTGAGCGCATCAGAGTAGATCAGCTGCGCGACAACTCGGCGCGAGGATCGGGAACGCCTCGGGCCTGGCGCTTCTCTGCCAGCTGCTCCATCAAGGAGCGCTCCTCCGAAGTCAGGTCGGTGGGAGCCAGCACCTTGAGTTCATACAAAAGATCGCCGGCCGACTCCGCGCCTCGGCCGGGAATACCGCGCCCCTTTAGCCGCAGCGTCTTGCCGGTCTGACTGTCCGGTGGAATCTTGAGCGATACCTTTCCGCCGCCGATTAGAGGCGCCGTCACCTGTGCGCCGAGCGCCGCCTCGTAATCCCACACCGGCAGCGACACCCGCAGGTCACGCCCCGCAACCGCGAACACCGAATGAGGCTCGAGGCGCACGCCCAGAAACAGGTCGCCATTCAGATCGGGGCGAGGACCTTTACCGCCCTGCCCTTTGAGGCGAATCCGCGTCCCCTCGTTCACTCCCGGAGGAATCGAGACCTCCAGCGTGCGATGACCGGGGATGATGCCGTTGCCGCCGCAGTTGGGACACGCTTGCGCGGAGCGGATGAGCCGCACCTTGCCCTGCTTCTGCTCCGAAGCGACCATGCCCGTGCCGCCGCAGACCTCGCATTCATCTTCGGCGGTGAGTTCGAGCCGGCGCTTGGTTCCCTTCACCGCTTCTTCGAGGGTAACTCGCACATCGGCGCTGAGGTCGGGCGCCTTCTGCGGTTTTGGCTTCGCGCCGAAGCTGAAGGATTGGAAATTTCCCGGACCGGTTCGGCGCGCATTGAACGGCGACTCGCCAAAGCCGAAGAACTGCGAAAAGAAGTCACTCATGTCGCCGGCGCTGAAGTCAGCGCCCTCGGCGCGTCCGCCCTGACTCGCAGCGTAGCGGCGCAGGATCTCATCCTGATCGAGCCCGTGCTCCCAATCGGCGCCGAGCTGATCGTACTTGCGCCGTTTTTCAGGATCGCTGAGGACCTGGTAGGCCTCGTTGACCTCCTTGAAGTGCGCCTCGGCCTTCTTATCGTTGGGATTTACGTCCGGATGGTACTTACGCGCGAGTTTGCGATACGCCGACTTGATATCGGCTTCCGAACCGCTGCGCTCGACGCCGAGCGTCTTGTAGTAGTCTTTAAATTCCATGCGATGAGAATCCGCTTAATGAAGATGTCCACGAAAGCGACCTGGCGCAACTACGACATCTAACTCAATTTCCCGGCGCGCTCTTGGCGGATGCAGATGACGGCGCTGATTTGAGGTTTCGCAGGCGCTCTTCCATCGCGCGAAGCTCGGTTTCCAGCCGCGCCTGTCGCCGCCGGATGAACATCACATATGCGAAGATCGCCGCGAAGATGATGCTGTAGGCGGCGAACAAGTAGTCGAAATGTTCCATCAGTAGTTTCCCTGGTAGTCTCCTGCCGCGGCCTCGATCAGGGCGACCTCGCGCCGGATGACAGTCAGCCGGCTGCGCATGCGCAGTTGCTGGAAGCGCAGCATCAGCAGCCATCCGAACAGCACCGTGTACGCGGCCAGCGACGTCAGCAGCGCAATCACCATCCGCGGATCCTGTAGACCATGCTCCCCTGCACGAGTGACCAGCACCGCCGGATGAATCGTGCGCCACAGCCGCACCGAGAGAACCACCACCGGAACATCCAGCGCCGCGACGATTCCGATCACGGCGCCGAAGCGCGCGACCTCGGGCGTGTCATCGGCCATCGCGCGCAACATCAGATATCCACCATACAGCAGCCACAGGATGAAGGTCGTGGTCAGGCGCGAATCCCAGGTCCACCAGGTGCCCCAAATCGGCTTCGCCCAAATCGATCCGGTGATGAGGACCAAGGTGCAGAAGACCATTCCGATCTCGGCCGCCGCATAACCGAGATCGTCCCAAATCTGATCCTTCAGCCATAGATAGAAAGCGCCCGCGATAGCTACGATTCCGAACGCCGCGAACGCCACCCATGCGCACGGGACGTGAAAATAAAAGATCCGCTGCACGATGCCCTGGTCTTCCTCGGTCGGGACCCATTCGAAGACCATGAACAGCGCGACGACCATCAGGATGAGAGTCGTCATTCCAAGCGCGCCGCTGATTTTGTTTTTCATTCTTCAATCTTCTCCCCTTTCCTCAAAGGGAAGGGGTCGGGGGTTAGGTCGCCGCGGCTAATCTTCACGGATCACGTGTTCAAAGAGCAACGCGCCCAGCGTCACAAAGAGGATATCAAAGGCGACCAGAATCCCGAGCCACTGCGATGCGGCGGCGAGCGGGAGACCCGACAGCGCAGCCTCGCTCGCCTTCACGCCGGCGATAATCGCGGGAATGAACAGCGGGATCGCAAGAATCGGAAGCAGCAAATCGCCCGCGCGGGTGCGGCTGGAAACCGCCGCCAGCAGCGTCGCGAGCGCCGCGAATCCGAGCGTCCCGAGCATCAGCGACGGCGCAAGCCGCGCCAAGTCGGGGCCGAAATCGAGGTTGAAAAACAACGTGATGAGTACGACGGCAGCCACCTCGACGATCGCCATGAAGGCGAAGGCCGCCGCGACCTTCGCGCCATATAGCGCCGCGGGATCG
>JBGPMZ010000498.1:0-3036 GCA_041487255.1 Binataceae bacterium (SeqCode)
AGATCATCGCGTGGGATGACCACTCGGAAGTTTGCACGCTCCAGCACCTCGGTCGCCGCGATCGCAACCTCCGGTTCGAAATAGTTGGTGAAGGTGTCGGGGAACAGCACGACCTCGCGCTGCGTTTGATCGGTCGAGCCCTGATGGCGATCGAACCACGCGCGGAAAGTACGCGACGCGAGCCGCGGAAAGGCGCGCTGCGGATGGATGTCGTAGATGCGCTTGCCGATGCGCGAGAACAGCGGCGCGTTCATGATCGCATTTGCAAGATGCGGCGTGCGCGAAGCGCGGCGCGCCAGCTCATGGATGTTGCCGAAGAGTTTGGACGAACGCGGGCGCCGATTCTCCTCGTAGTAGTGCGCGAGAAACTCGGCCTTGTAGGTCGCCATATCGACCGACGACGGGCATTCGGTCTTGCAGCTCTTGCACGACAGGCAGAGGTCGAGCGCCTTTTGCACCGAGGCATCGGTGAACGTCTTCAGAGTGTTGCCGGCCAGCGCCTCGAACAGGATCCGCGCGCGCCCACGCGTCGAATGCATCTCATCGCGAGTCGCCATGTACGAGGGGCACATGGTGCCGGCGTCGGTCTTGCGGCACTTGCCAATCCCGACGCACTTGAGCATGGCGCCCGCGAGTCCTTCGTCGGCGCGGAAATCGAAATGAGTCTCAACCGGGCGCGGGCGATATGCCGCACCCTGCTTCAGATGCGAATCGAGCGGAAGCGGATCGACCAGGTTTCCCGGATTGAGCATGCTCCCCGGATCGAAAATCTTTTTGAACTCGCGAAACGCCTCGATGAGTTTGGGATTGAAAATCTTCGGGAGCAATTCCGATCGCGCCAGCCCGTCGCCATGCTCACCGGAAAGAGATCCGCCGAATTCGGCAACCGCCCCGGCCAGCTCCTCCATCGTGAACCGGAACTCCGCAATTCCCTTGGAGCTGGCGAGATCGAAATTGATTCGCGAGTGAACGCATCCTTCGCCGAAGTGGCCGTAGTAGGTCCCGACCTGCAGGTTGTGCTGCTCTAGAATCGCCGCGAAGCGCCGCAGAAAGGCCCCCAATTTCGCCGGCGGAACCGCGAGGTCCTCGGCGCCCGGCCAGGTCCGCGGCGAGCCCGGAAAGTACGCGCCCGAGCCGAGGCCCGATTCGCGCAGACGCCAGATGGCGGCCTGCTCGGCGGGGTCCGAGACGAACGCAGCGCCAATGCACTCGCGCTGAATGCGCGCCTCGTGGATCATCTTCTGCGCGCGCTCGCGAGCCTCGTCCTCCGTCGCGCCACTCAATTCAGCGATGAGAAAAGCTTGGCCCTTGGGAAGCAGTGCTACGGATGCGACGCCCTTGCGCCGCGCGAGATCCGGCAGCTTGTCATCGAAGCCCTCCAGCGCTTCGGGCCGATGCGGCAGCATCCACCACATCTGATCGGCGGCGCGGAAAACATCTTCGAAGCCGAGTATCACCATCGCGAGCTTCTTCGGCTTCGGCACCGCGCGGATCGTGGCGGAAAGCGTGATCCCAAGCGTGCCTTCGGAGCCGACCATGGCGCGGGCGACGTGGAACTCTTTCTCCGGCAGTAGTTGATCGAGGTTGTAACCTGACACCCGCCGCGGAAGGCGCGGAAAGCCATCGCGCACGTCAGGGGCGAAGCGATCGCGAAGATCGCGCAGTTTCGAGTACAAGATGCCGCGCGCGCCGCCACGACTCGCGACGTATTTCAGGTCGGCCTCGAGGGTCGAGCCGACGATGAGATGGGTGCCGTCGTACAGCAGCACATCCATCGATTCGAGGTTATCGACCGTCTTGCCATATGCCGCCGAATGCGCGCCGCACGAGTTGTTGCCGATCATCCCACCGATGGTGCATCGATCTTTGGTCGACGGGTCCGGGGCGAAAAACAGCCCATGCGGCGCGAGTTCGGCATTAAGCGCGGTCTGGACAACGCCCGGCTGCACGGTCGCCGTTCGCTTATCGGGGTCAACCGCCATCACGCGATTCATGTATTTCGAGAAGTCCAGCACCAACGCCGCGCAGGTCGCCTGACCGCCGAGTGCGGTGCCTCCCCCTCTCGCGAGGATCGGGACGTTGTTCTCCCGCGCGAGGGTGACCGTGGCGATCACATCCTCTTCGTGTCGGGGCATGACCACGCCCAGCGGCACCTGGCGATAGTTCGAGGCGTCGTGCGAATAAATGGCGATCGTGCCGCGGTCGAAGCGAACGTCGCCTTCGACCGACATCACGAGCTTTTCACGGAAGGGACCCAGCGATGGCATGCCGCTAATTGGCTATTCTATAGCAACGAGTGACGCAATCAGTTAGCCGATGCACAAATTTCATGTCTGAGGCGAAAGAAAAAGGCCGAGAGGATCCTCGGCCATCAACTAAAATCCAATAAATCCGACCATCCTGCCTAAAGTTCTAAATCCTTCATTCCGGCTTTGGGCGCGCCGACCAAGGCCACCATCTTGCCCTCGGGCGCGCGGTTCTCATGCATGATCTGATGACATTCGGCGACTTGATCGAAGCGGAACGTCCTCGCCAGGCATGGATTAATTTTGCCGTCGACCACGAGCTGGTTGAATGCGTGCGACTGTTCGTCGTTGGCGAAATGCGATCCCTGCAGCCGCTTCTGCCGCATCCACAGGTAGCGCAAATCGGCGACCGCGTTGTAACCGGTGGTGCCGGCGCAGATCACGATCATGCCGCCGGTGTCGCACACGAAGACCGAGGTCGGGATGGTGTGCTCGCCCGGATGCTCGAACACGATGCGCGGATTGCGCCGCTCGCCGATTGCGTCCCAAATCGCCTTGCCGAACGCCCGCGATTCGGCCGCCCACTTGTTGTACTCATCGGTGTCCTTCCAATGCGGCATCATGCCCCAATGGAAAAATTTCTTGCGATTGATGACGCCCTTGGCGCCCAGCTTCGTACAGAACTCGATCTTGCGATCGTCGCTAACCACGCCGACCGGAATGCCTTCCTCGGCTTTGACGATCTGAATCGCCATGCAGCCGAGCCCGCCCGAGGCGCCCCAAATCAGCA
>JBGPMZ010000499.1:0-3033 GCA_041487255.1 Binataceae bacterium (SeqCode)
CCTGATGGACATCCAGATGCCGATTCTCGACGGCTTCGCCGCTACTCGTGCGATCCGCGAATGGGAAGGCGCGCGCGGACTGGCGCCGGTGCCGATCATCGCGCTGACCGCATCCGCGCTGGATGAGGACGTTCAGCGGGCCCGCGAGGCGGGCTGTAATCTGCACGTGAGCAAACCGATCAAGAAAAAGACCCTGCTAAACGCCATCGCGCGTCTAACCAGCGACGGCGAACCGGCCAGCCCCATCTCGATGATCGCTCTATAAAGTCAAACTGCTCTATCGTGAAGCGGCGATGGCTTCGGCGACAGTGAAGCGGCCTTCATACAACGCGCGGCCGGTGATGACGCCGACCACTCCGTCGGAGAAAAGCATCTTCAGATTCGCAATGTCCGCCAGCGTCGCGACGCCGCCCGATGCGATCATCGGCATGCCCACGCTGCGCGCCGTCGCGCGAATCGTATCGAGGTTGAGGCCGGCCTCGGTCCCGTCGCGCGAGATGTCAGTTACGATCGCCGCTGCAACTCCCGCCTCGCGAAAACGCCGCGCAGCTTCGGCGATGGTCAGTGCGCTGGTTTCGACCCATCCTTTGATCGCGAGCTTACCGTCGCGCGCATCGATGGAGCCGAAAATCATCCCGGGCAATGCCGCGCACGCATCTTTCACCAGCGCAGGATTGAGGAAGGCCGCCGATCCGATCGACACGCGCGTCGCGCCGGCGTCGATGACTTTGCGAATCGATTCCATCGTGCGCAGACCACCGCTCACGTCGAGTTCGCATCGGACCGCGGCGCGAATCGCGCGGATCGCATCGAGGTTCTTCGGCGCACCCGCGATGGCTCCATCGAGATCGACGACATGGATTAGCTCGGCGCCCTGACGCTCGAAATCGCGCGCCACCGCGGCCGGATCGGAGCCATAGATGGTGGCCTGGTCCATCGCGCCGCGCAGCAGCCGCACGACCTCGCCATTCTTGAGATCGATCGACGGAACCACTGTAAATTTTTCGAACACGCTTTCTGAATTGTGATTCTTCTCCCCTTCCCTAAAGGGAAGGGGCCGGGGGTTAGGTCTAGCTCAGCGTGCCTTTGGTCGAGAGCACGCCAGCCACCCGAGGCTCCAGCGAGGTCGCCTGATCCATCGCGCGCGCGAGCGCCTTGAAGGCGGCCTCGATCACATGATGAGGATTGCGCCCGCTGAGCATATTCAAATGTAGATTCATGCCGACGTTGTCGCTCAGCGCCTTCATGAAGTCATGCACCAGCTCGGTCTGGAACGAACCGACGCGTTCCTGCGTGATCGGCACGTTGTAGGCGAGATACGAACGCCCGCTGATATCGACCACGACCGAACATAGCGCCTCGTCGAGCGGCACCACCGCCTCGCCGAAGCGTTTGATGCCCGAGCGATCGCCGAGCGCCTGCGCGAACGCTTTGCCGAGCACGATGCCGACATCCTCAACCGTGTGATGCTCATCGATGTGCAAGTCGCCCTTTGCTTCGATTTTGAGATCGAAGAAACCATGGCGCGCGAAACTTTCCAGCATGTGATCGAGGAAGGGAACGCCGGTGGCCGACTCGGCGCGGCCGGCGCCGTCGAGCTTGAGGGCTACCTTGACTGTGGTTTCCCGAGTCTTACGATCGACGTGTGCGATGCGCTTGCCGTTTTCGCCGTGCCGCGCGGAGGTCGCCATCAACATGCGATTATCGTCGCTGGAATCCTCGCTTCGACGCCGCTTAGGCGCCGAAACAGTGCGGGTTTTCGCTTTTTTCTTGCTTGCCATGTTACCCCGGCCGCGCAGTGGCTTTGTTTCGCAACTCCATCGCCCGCGCATGACCTTCAAAACCCTCCATCCGCGCCAGCCGCGCGACCGTGGGACCTAGCTTACGCACCGCGTTGGGCGACGCCTCTATTATAGAGGTGCGCTTGAGAAAATCGTAAGCGCCGAGGGGGGAGGCAAATCGAGCCGAACCGCCGGTTGGTAGAACATGGTTTGGGCCAGCGAGATAGTCGCCAAGGGGCGCGGGGCTCAAGGGCCCGAGGAAAATCGCCCCTGCTGCTTTAACTTTTGACAGCCATCGCGCCGGATTGCGGATGTCCAGCTCTAAATGCTCCGGCCCGATGCGATTGGCGAGGTCGAAGGCCTCGGCCAAGTCGCGCACGACGACCAAAGCTCCGCGTTTCTCGAGGACCGCCTCGACTGCGCGCGCGCGCGGCAAATCTGCCAGTGCGCTCTCGATCGCATCGGCGACGGCGGCGGCAAGTTTGCGCGAGGGGGTCAGCATCACCGCCGATTCATCGCCGGATCCGTGCTCGGCCTGCGCGATGAGATCCGCCGCGACCCAGTCCGGATGCGCGGCATCGTCGGCGATGACGAGGACCTCGCTCGGGCCCGCCATCTTGTCGATATCCACTACCCCGTAGACCATGCGCTTGGCAGCTTGAACGTAAGCGTTCCCCGGCCCGACGATCTTGTCGACCGCCGCGATGCTCGAAGTTCCATACGCGAGCGCGGCGACCGCCTGCGCGCCGCCCACGCGATAGTACTCATCGACGCCGGCAATCGCGGCGGCCGCCATCACCTCGGGCCGCTCGCTCTCGGCCGATGGCGGCGAGACCATCACGATTTCGCGCACCCCCGCGACGCGCGCCGGGACCGCATTCATCAGCACCGATGACGGATACGCGCCCATCCCGCCGGGAACATAAATTCCGACCCGGTCGAGCGGACGCACCATCTGGCCCAGGCGCATCCCGAGGCTATCGGTGTATGAAAACGGCTTCTCGATAGTCTTCTTATGAAATGCCGCGATGCGCCGCGCGGCCAATTCCAGCGCGCGCCGATCCGCTTTCGGAAGCTGCTTGAGCGCATCGCGAAGTTCCTTCGGCGAAACGCGCAACGTCTTGGGCGTGAGCTTCACGCGATCGAATCGCTGCGTGTAATCGATGAGCGCGGCGTCGCCACGCTTGCGCACGTCGGCAATTATGGCCGAGACCGCGGCATCGACACGCGAGGCATCGTCGCCCCCACGCCG
>JBGPMZ010000500.1:0-3026 GCA_041487255.1 Binataceae bacterium (SeqCode)
AAACGCGAATCGTGAGCTTACAATCGAGAAACTCCCGTCGGCGTAGGGGAGGGGTATCACATCTCCCTGATGCCAAGTGAGATTGCCGAGGCCAAGTTCGCTCTGAAGCACCCGCGCCTGATCCAGCATGGTCGGCGTCAGGTCGATTCCGGTCGAATGCCTAGCGACGCGGGCGAAGGCGCACGCGAGCAGTCCGGGGCCGCAGGCGACGTCCAGCGTTATGTCGTCGGCTCCCGTGCCCGCCATCGTGACGATGCGGTTCAGCGCGTCCTCATCGCGGATGGAGGGAGCCGTCGCGAACGGCACGGCCTGCCGCGTGAACTGATCCAGAATTCGATCGTGATGCTCGGAACCCATCTCTACGAGGGTAGCGATATCATGAGGGAACCGCCATGAGCTACGAACAGATCCTCTACGAAGTGTCGAATTTGGTCGCGACCATCACGCTGAATCGCCCCGACAAATTGAATGCGTGGACCCGCAAGATGGAGGCCGAGGTTGGCGATGCGATCCGCACTGCCGCGGCCGACGACAAGGTTCGGGTGATCATCCTGACCGGTGCCGGCAAGGGCTTTTGTGCCGGCGCGGACATGACCATGCTCTCGGCAATTTCGCAGGAACCCTCCGCACGCCCCGAGGACGTGGCCGACGTGAAGCTCGACAGCTCTATTCGCACCGATTTCCACCGGAAGTACGCATGGCTGATGTCGGTCCCCAAGCCGATCATCGCGGCGATTAATGGGCCATCGGTTGGACTCGGTTTCGTGATCCCTCTGTATTGCGATTTTCGATTTGCCTCGGAGAAAGCGCGCTTCTCGGCGATCTTTTCAAAGCGTGGTCTGGTCGCTGAGTACGGACTTGCATGGATGCTTCCCCGCCTGGTCGGTCTGGGCAATGCGATCGAGATGATCTACACCTCGAAGCTCGCCGATGCCGCGGAGGCACTGCGGATCGGCCTGGTGAGCCGCGTCCTGCCGGAGGAGAATTTTCTAGGCGCGGTGCAAGGGATCGCGCGCGAACTCGCTTCGACCGTTTCGCCCCGCTCGCTGGGCGTCATGAAGCGGCAAATCTATACCGGCCTGATGCAAAGCCTGGGTGAAGGGATTGATCTGGCGACTTTAGAGATGAAGGGCAGCTTCGGGACCGAGGATTTCAGAGAAGGCGTCGCGCACTTCCTGGAAAAGCGTGCGGCTGCATTTACAGGACGCTAACCTTCAGACGGTGAGTTTAGTTCACCCGTTCGATAATCGTCGCAGTGGCCATACCGTAGCCGATGCACATGGATTGGAGCCCATAGCGCCCGCCGGTGCGCTCGAGAATATTCACCATCTTCGTCATCAGAATCGCGCCGGTGGCGCCGAGCGGATGTCCGTGCGCGATCGCGCCGCCCTGCATATTCAGCTTCGACATATCCGGCTGAATCTCGCGAGCCCATACCAGCGGCACACAAGCGAACGCCTCATTGATCTCGAAGGCATCGATATCCTCGACGCGCAGTCCGGCCATCTTCAGGGCCTTCTGCGTCGCCGGAATCGGACCGGTCAGCATCAATGCCGGATCGCTGCCCACCACCGCGCGAGCCACAATCCGCGCGCGCTTGCGGAGGCCGAGCTGTTCGGCTTTCTCACCGCTGGCCATCAGCACTGCGCCGGAACCATCGGAAACCTGGCTGGAGTTGGCGGCTGTCACTACGCCGTCTTCGCGAAACACCGGCTTCAGGGCACGCATGCGCGCCAGATCCGGATTCTCGCGGACTCCTTCGTCGGCTTGGAGGCCGTTGATCGTGAAGATTTCGCATCGCGTCCAGCCGTTGCGCTGCGCGGCGGCCGCCCGACAGTGACTCTGCGCAGCGAATTCGTCGAGTTCCTCGCGCGAGATGCCCCACTTCTCCGCGATCATCTCGGCGGAGATGCCTTGATGGAGCAGGGGAACGGTGAAATCCTTCTTCAGCTCGTCGTTGATGGCGGCATCCGTGCCCATCTTGACCCGGCTCATGGATTCGACGCCGCAGCCGATGGCCATTTCCATATCGCCGGCCGCGATCGCCTGGGACGCGAAGTGGATCGCCTGCTGGCCCGAGCCGCAGTAGCGATTCAGTTGAAGCGCGGGAACTTCAACCGGGAAGCGAGCCTTTAGTCCAGCCAAGCGTCCGATGTTGCTCCCCTGATCGCGCGTGGCGTTGACGCAGCCGGCGACGATGTCCTCGACTTCGATGGGATCGACACCCGAGCGCTTGATCAGAGCATTGAGAGTTTGCGCGAGCAGGTCGATCGGATGCACCTTATGCAACGCACCGTCATCTTTACCGCGGCCAATGGGCGTCCGGATCGCATCCACGATGAATACTTCACGCATAAGCACCTCCCCTACATTAGATCAAACACCGCGAAGAATATTGGCCGCAAATGAACGCGTATGAACGCCAAGGATGTTTTACTCCCGGCAGATCCCGCGCTTGCTCTCGCGGATGAACGCGACCAGATGCAGGGTATGCTCAGTCGGGACTTCCGCCTCGATCCGCGCAAGGGCATCCTCCAACTTCAGGCCGGATCGGTACAAGAGCTTGTAGGCGGTCTTGAGCGCCGCGACATCGGGAGCCTTGAATCCGGCGCGCCGCAAGCCGATCAGATTGAGTCCTTTCGCCGCTACGTTGAAATCCGAATACAAAAAATACGGCGGCACGTCGCTGTTGACCCGCGTATTGCCGCCAATCATCGCCAGGCGGCCGATCTTGGAATACTGATGCACCACAACACCGCCCGAGATGAATGCCTGATCCTCCACCTCAACGTAGCCCGCCACCAGCGCGCAGCTTGCGATCACCGTGCGGTTCCCGATCCGGCAGTCGTGAGCGATATGCCCGGAGGTCATGATGTAGTTTTCGTCGCCGAGGATCGTCTCGGATTCCGGAGCCGTGCCGCGCGAGATGGTGTAGTGCTCGCGGATCTTGTTCCCGTTGCCAATCTTGAGATAGCTCCGCGCTCCCGAGAAACCTTTGTCGAGCGGATCGGTCCCGAGGACCGTAC
>JBGPMZ010000501.1:0-3024 GCA_041487255.1 Binataceae bacterium (SeqCode)
CTGGCGGATTTCATTCGCGACCATCCGCTGCGCGAAGAGTTTCCGTTTCTCGCGGACCTCGCGCGCCTGGAGCGGGTGTTGATCGAGGTCTTCCACGCCACCGATGCTGTCGCGCTCGATGGAGAACAGATGCGCTCGCTCGCGCCCGAAGATTGGCCTTCGCTGAAGTTGGCGCGGCATCCGGCAAACCAAATCCTTGAACTCGTATGGAACGTCGCCGCGATTCTCAAGGCAGTCGGGCAGAGCGAGAAACCATCTCCTCCGGCGCGCAGTGCGATGAGCATGTTGGTATGGCGCAATCGCAACCGTGTGTACTACCGCGCGATCGACCCGACCGAGCGCGATCAGCTACAGGCGCTTTCGGATGGAACCACCTTCGCGGAAATCTGTGAGATGATCGCCGGCGGGATCGACGAGGGAGATCCCGCGATCGCGATCAATCGGCGCCTCGAAACCTGGCTCCGCGACGGCCTCCTGGCACTCGTGTAGGTTCAATCAAGATTCGCCGGACTTCGATTCCGACCATCCGGGCAGCTTCAGATTGCGCTCGATTAGATAGTCGAGGCTGACCGCACCCGGTCCCCACATCATCAACCAGAAAAATCCCAGCGCGTAGAGCGGCTCGTCGAGTTCAACGAAATCGTTGAGTCCGCTGAGCTGTTTGATCTTAACGCTGAGGACTGCGACCGCCATGTTGATGATCATCGGAATCGAAATGATGCGTGTGAAAAGGCCAGCTATCGTCAACGCGCCGCCGATAAGTTCGGTGTATGCGGAAAGCGCCGCATTGAAGGCGGGATGAGGAATTCCCCATCCGACGAAACGCTGCGTGAACGCGTCGAGGTTGTGGATTTTGCCCCATCCCGTTTCGAGGAAGAAGTAGCCGAGAAACACCCGCATCAGCAGCGGCGCAAGCCATCGCAGCCGATACGTCAGGCGCAATCCAAACTCGACGGCACGACGGACCATACCATCCATGGCGTTAGCGCTCCTTGGCGCATAGCGACCGATTGGCGCGCGGCCTCATGATGGAGGTCACGACCGAAGCGAGAGGCGCGTTGGTGGCGAACGTAACAGAATCGCCCGCGACTTTGACTCCGAGGTCTTGCCACAGCCTCGGAAGATTCGGGTCCATCGGCGCATCCTTCATCTTGTCGTATAACTCGATCAGGATCGGAACGCCGATCGCATTGTCACCAACTTCCAGCGCGCGCGTCAGCGGCCAATCGTCGAGCATGCTCCCGGACTTCGCGATCCCGCGCAGCGCATCTTGCAAGCCGAATCTATTGTTCGTGCGCCGATGGATCTCCACGTCCGCGAGCAGGCAGAACAGCGCGCCGCCCCAATAGATTCGGCCCCACGTAGGGGTGTTATCGAGGCCGCGATCGCCGGCGTCGGGGAGTCCATGCGGCAGGCCGTCGACCAGGTCGCGCCAGACCTTCGCGGCTGCTAGATCGCCGATCTGCGCTCGCGCGATCGGCTCGACGTAAGTCGCAAGTCCCTCCTCGATCCAGTGATGCTTCTCCGGCACGGATGGGAACGCAAGATGGACCATCTCATGGGTCAGGATCCAGTCGTCTTTGAGGTCCGTCACCGATGCGACGTGCGCGATCATCACCCGGATGACAGGAACCGGCCCCGGAACGAAAGTACGGCCGAACACCACGCCCTTGCCGCGGTCGATCGGCATGACGAGGACGCGAAGGTGCCGAACCGGGAAGTGCCCGTAGTATTCGGTGACCGCGCACGCCGATTCGGAAATCCAATCGAGCATCGAGGCGCGAGGGAGGCTGAAATCGCCCGCTTCGAAACTGACCTCGAGGTCCGCGCCTCCCACCCGCAGCGTGGCTCCGGGCAGTTGCGCGGCGCCCGCGCGCAGCGGTGTGGCCAGCATGACGAGCGCGTTCAGGACGATCAGCACTTTCGACCGCATCGGCGAGGGTGTAGCACGCTTCACCTCCGAACCGGTAAATCATTTGGAGAGCGATAAGGTTCCGTGCGCGAGCTATCCGAATCTAGCGGCGCAGGAGTAGGTTTTTTTCGATCGATGGGTTCCGGACGCATCAGCATAGAAAACCCTCGGCGACGCACCGAGATGGAGGATTTCGCGCGTCTGCCGTTCCTGGTTTATGCCGATCGGAAGGCGTGGTGGCCACCTGACGTGCAAAACGAGGTCGACCTGCTCTCGCATCGAAGCCCGCTCAGCCCGCTGCTCGAGATCGAGCCGTTCGTGGCGCGCCGCGAGGGCAGGATCGTCGCGCGGGTGAGCGCCGTGATCAATCATCGCTACAACGACCATTGGAAGGAACAGCTCGGCCAGCTGATCCACTTCGAAGCGATGCCCGATGAGGATGACGCGGCGGCGATGCTGCTCGAGTCGGGCTGCGGGTGGCTGCGGGAGCGCGCGATGGAGGCGGCGCGCAGCGGCTTTGCGGCGTTCCTCGACTATCCGTACGCGATCGACAACAACCGGGAGTTTCCGTCTTTTTTGCTGCGCGCGAACCCCGCCTACTATCATCGCTATCTGAAGAACGCGGGGTTCGAGACCGAGCGTGGACAGATGGATTACACCGCGCCGCTGTCGCCGGAGAATCTCGCGCGCTATCAGGGAATGCTCGATGCCGCGCGCCGAAGCGAAATCCAGCTCCGCAGTTGGCGCGAGTTCGGCTTCCTCGCGGCCGTCGATGCGTGGACCGGAGTCACCAACATCGCGTTTCGCGATCATTGGGGATGGAACCCCGTCACCCACGCCGAAGCGCGCCCGATGCTAACCTCGCTTTGGGAAACTCCAGTCTCGGATCTCTCGATGATCGCGATGATCGATCGCCGCGTCGTCGGCGCGGTGTTCTGTGTGCCCGATTTGAGCGAATCGCTCGCATCGCTCAAACGCGGAGTGAAGCTCGCGCCCGACCAGGGTGGGGGCACGCGCGGCGCGCTCATCAACATCGGCGTCATCGACGAGGCGCGGGGACGCGGGGTTGCGCGTGCGATGGCGGCGCGATCGTTCATCGAGATGGAGCGCCA
>JBGPMZ010000502.1:0-3018 GCA_041487255.1 Binataceae bacterium (SeqCode)
ACGATATCGTCGCGCGGATCGGCGCGGCGCTGCTTCGCGAGCTCGTTGGAGTACATATACATTTCCATCGCGGCATTCAGCGCCATCTCGCGGCTGACCGAGTATTCGGGGTCGTCGCCGCCAATCAGGCGGTTGCTCCATTCGAAGAGCTTGTGACGATCCTCGTACGGAACCCCGAGCATTTGCGCGATCACCTGCAGCGGGAGCTCCGAAGCGATATCGGTAACGAAATCGCATTCGCCTTTTTCCAGCGCGCGATCGAGGATCTCGGTCACCATCGCGCGAATCGGCGCGTGCAGCATATTGATCATGCGCGGAGTAAAGCCGCGATTGACCAGCGAGCGATAGCGGGTGTGGTCCGGCGCATCCATGGTGAGCATCATGCGGCCCTGCGCGGTGAGGTCCTGGGCCGCGACGGCATCCTCCATCGCGACCACCCCGCCGCGCGACTGCTCCGAGGAGAAGGTCTGGCCATCGCGGTTGATGGCGACCACATCGTCGTAGCGAGTGACGACCCAAAAGCCAGGACCGCCATTGCGCTCGGCGTGCTTGTAGATCGGCGCGTGATGACGCAGGTAGGTGAACCATTCGTGCGGCACGCCTTCGACGAAGCGATCGGGGTCGAGCAGATTGATCTGGGAAAGGTCCACGGCCTTCTCTCCTTCAGGAACTAGAATCGGTTCTACTTTCCGATTTTCCCGGCTGGTCCGCAATCTTCCAGAGTCGCGTCGGATGACCTCAGCTTGCTTCCGGCGCAGATCTCATCGCGGCACAGCCGTGCCGAGTTGCTGCACCACCTGATGCGACGGCCTCGGTATCGGCGATGAAACCTGCGCCAAAAAGCCGCGCCTTTGTATCAAAACAGGACCCTCGCGACGGTTTCGTTATTGCGTGCTCATTGGTCCTATGAGCATGCCGATTCGCTTCCAATCGTTGCGCAACATGAACAGGCCGCTGGCGCTGGCCGTCGCGCTGTTTGCCGTCACGTCGCTGGGAATCCAATACTTCGCGGGCCTCGGGCATGCCGACGATGGCGCGCGACTAGCGGGCAACCATCCGGCCGAGGCCGAGAGCTTGCCGCAACTGGGCGAGACTGATTCGACCACCCAGCTCGAGATGCAAATTCGCTTCGCGCCACGCCATCGCGCGGCGCTCGAGAAGCTGCTCGAACAGCAACACGATTCCGCGTCGCGGAACTATCATAAGTGGCTCACCCCCGATGAATTCCAGAAACGCTTCGGTCCCGCCAAGTCGCAGGTGAATGCGGTGGCGACCTGGCTCACCAGCGAAGGCTTCAAGGTTACGCGGAGCGACGGCAATGCGCTTGCATTCACCGGCTCGGTCGCATCGGCCAAGCGCACGTTCGCGGTAAGAATCGCGGCGTTCGGCGACGGCAGCGCGTACGCGAATACGTCGGACCCGTCAATCCCGAAACGATTCGCCGGCATAATCGGCGCCGTGGTCGGCATGGACAACATGGTTCACTCGACACCGATGCATCACCGGCGCGAGCAGTTACCGAGTGGCGCTGGCGAGCCTCAGTTGGAGCAAGCCGAGAGCGCGCCGATTGCGGCCGATCCGGATGCGATCGTCAACGGCCGGCAGTCATTCGGACCGGCGGATTTGCGCACCTTCTATGACGAAACCATTGCTGACGAAGGCGAAGGCAGCGGGAGATGTATCGCGATTGCGGGAACCTCGGATTTTTACGATTCGAGCATGACGGCATTTACCACTCAGTTCAGTTTGTATCCAATTAGTTATACGCGAAGGCTGCAAAGCCAGTATCCGGGTTTTAATTCAGCCGAGGAGGAAGCGGAGCTGGATCTCCAATGGGCCCACGTCGCGGCGCCCGGCGCAACGATCGTTTACTACTACGGCAGCGATCTCATCAGCGACATCGCGGGCGCGGTCAATGACAACACCTGCGGCGTGATCAGCATCAGCTACGGACTTTGCGGGGTGTCGGCTTCTTACATGACGAATGTGATCGATCTCATTTTCGCGCAGGCTGCGGCACAGGGGCAGAGCGTCTTCGTATCGTCGGGCGATCAAGGCGCGGCCGGCATCGCGCTCAATTCGAGCGGGACCGCCTGCGTCGTCAACAACTCGCGCTCGGTCAATGAACTGTCCGCCGATCCCAACGTCACCTCGGTCGGCGGAACCCAGTTCACTCCGGTCTACTCGGGCGGCAACGCTCAGGGTTACACGGTCGAGAAGGTGTGGAACGACGCCAGCGGCGCGACCGGAGGCGGCGTCAGCCAGGTCTTTGCCAAGCCGTCGTATCAGACCGGTTCGGGAGTTCCCATCGACGGCAAGCGCGACGTGCCCGATATCGCGCTGATCGCGAGCGCATATTCGCCGGGCGTCTTTTTCGGAGACATCGGGTCCGGCAGCGCGCGAGTCGTGTGCTGCATCGGCGGCACCAGTTTGTCGGCGCCGGTGTGGGCGGGATTCGCCACCGTGATCGGCCAGATCAGCGGTGTTGCGCGGCTCGGCAATTTCAACCGCATCATCTATCCGCTGGCGAATAGCCAATACAGCAACGCAGGATTTCATGACGTCATCGACGGCAATACCAACTACAACGGAGTGGCCGGATTCAACGCCGGGCCAGGGTACGACCTCGCCACCGGATGGGGCACTATCGACTTCAACGTCTTCGCGAATGCGGTGAAGGCCTTCCTCTCCCAATCGGCGACGCCTACGCCGTCTGCGACCCCAACCCCGAGCAAGACCACCTCCGCGACGCCTACCTGTACGGCAGCGAAGACCGCAACCGCGACCCGAACCGCCACACCCACCGCGACCAAAACCCCGACCGCGACGGCTACCAGGACGGCGACCGGAACCGCCACGCCTACCGCGACCAGGACTGCCACAGCTACTGCAACGACGACGGCCACCGCAACCAGAACGGTGACCGCGACGCCTACAGCCACGGTGACCCGGACCTTGACGCCTACACCGACGCTCACCGTCACCCCGACCAAAACCACGACGCCCACCCCGACGGCC
>JBGPMZ010000503.1:0-3018 GCA_041487255.1 Binataceae bacterium (SeqCode)
CATGCGTTTGCGGGGGCACCGGTACCGACTATACTGCTGATGCGCTGCGCCCGTGCGTCAGCTTGCGCCGAGGTGGTGGAATAGGCAGACACGCGGTCTTGAGGGGGCCGTGCCCGCAAGGGTGTAGGAGTTCAAATCTCCTCCTCGGCACCACACGCAGATTCGGCCGCATCCGCCCGAGTTCCGCCGGGCGGATTCGTATTGAAGCGGCAGGCGGACACGGCGACGTAGCCAAGTGGTAAGGCAGGGGTCTGCAAAACCCCCATCACCGGTTCGAATCCGGTCGTCGCCTCCATAGTCTGAATCTGGAACCGGCTCTGTGGGGCCGGTTCTTGTCGTTCATGCCGCATCGATGCCTTGCGCCGTCCGCTCGCCGCGTCGTCGCCGGAGACGGGCAACCGAAGATTGGGCATGGAGGGGACGCCCACATAACGTACATTTGTTCTGAATCTGGTACAATGGAGTCACGGCCCCCAAATAGGAGCGTCCTACTTTGGTCACAAGCGCGATTACCTCGGTACCTTTAGCGTTCACGGAGTTCCGCAAACGCCTCGAACTCGACCCGTCGTATGACGGCATAATCCAGGCGCGCCACGCAGCCGTGCGTTCCGTAATTGAGAACTACCTCCCTGGTGCGCGCACACAACTCATCGGCTCGTTGCAGCGCCGAACCCGGATTGATCCGTTGACCGGGCTCCAAGGCTTTGACATTGACTTGCTGGTAGAGCTGGGATACTTCGATCGATTCGTGCAGGGCGGGACAATGCCAGCCGACGCGCTAAACACGGTCGAGCAGTCGATCTCGTCGAGCCTCCGCTACAACAAGATGGGCGCACATGAGGACGCGCCTACGATCGTAATTCCGTATACGGACGGTGTTAAAGTCGAGGTGGTGCCCGCGTACAGGGATCGAGTCCCAGGGCGCGTTCCCGTCGGCCGCGCGTATTGGATTCCGCGTGGGGGCAGGTGGGTGCTCGCGGACTATGATCACGATGCGAAGTACATCTCCGACATGAACACGGCGAGCGGTAACCGCCTGATCCCGGTGATTAAGATGTTGAGGGCATGGCGCAGGCATCGCGTCGGCTCACTTCTCCGACCGTATCACCTTGAAGTGCTCGCCGCCTCATCCGTACCATTCGTAGTCTCTTACTACCAGGGTCGGCAGATGATCCCGAGTTGGCCACGTATCATCTCCGGGTTCTTCGCTTGTGCCGTCGCGGCGGCGCATCAACCGGCATCTATTCCGGCGAGCTTGAGTGAGCCGCCAGACTACTACCTTCATCCCGCGTCGAGAGGCGTGCTGGCCAACGAGATGCAAGCCATGACCGACTGGACTTCACGGGCACTCAACGCCGAAGATGCCACGGCGATAGGAATGTGGCGAGAGGTGTTCGGCCCGCCGTTCCCGGCCGCATGACTACCTCGGAAGGTGCTCCCGGTAGCATCGAACACCTTGTTGCAGAGTGCCGCAGGATAGAGGAATTCGCGCAAGCGAACGCCGCCGTGCATTTCATCCACGCGGAGCGATCAGCAACGATCGCGAAGTGGGTCGCAGTTATTCCACTTGCAATTGGCGGAGTGTTAGGTGGTATCGTCGCCGCCGATCCAGGCTTAACGTCAGATGGCGCGGGACGATGGCTTTCGGCGGCTGCGCTCGGAATTGCTGGCGGCATTTCGAGCGTGATCTCCGCATGGTCGCCGGATAAGGCGCGCGTCGAGCACAACACGGCGGGAGGCCACTACAAGACGCTGGAGAACGAAGCGCGCCGCACACATGAACTCTACGCCCGTGAGGAAGGCAAGGACGCCCTGATGCGCCGAGTGCGTGACCTTTCGCGTCAATACGATGATCTCGGCGAATCTTCCCCGGCAACAGAAGATTGGGCGTTCAAGAAAGCGATGGAGAGAGTGACGGCCGGAACCTATCGGCCTGATAGCTTTGTCGCAAAGTAATCATGCACCCGAGCGGACTACCTGACGACGAGCTAAACGAAATCGAGAGTCACATCGGCGACGCGAGCGCTGTCCATTGTGCGATCGCAGAGCAATGCATACCTGATCTGATCGAGTTCATGTACTTGCCCGCGCGGACTAAGAAGGGCATCGCGTGGGTGTGTCTAAACGACGCCGCTGACATGCTCGAAGATAGCCGGTTCGCGCTGTTTCAAACTGTCGCGTTTCATGGCGCGTACGATCGACTCGATGAGTCTAACGTAGATGCGCGTTACGGCTCGTTGGTAACGGCGCAGTTTTACTTAGATGACACGGTGCTCCGCTTGTTCGCAACCGCCGAGAGTGTTGCGGCGGCGGTTAAGTCGTTCCATGAAGTCGAATTGCTAGAGGCGTACGAAGCGCAGCGAAAGGCGTCGAAGGAGCGGGCGTCGGAGTTCATCAAGCTATGCGCGGTAGTTAGAGCGGCCCGCTTGGACAACGAGGCTACACGGATGATCCTCGCGTTGGGAACATCGGACGCCGCAATTTGGGTGACGAACTATCGCAATGACTGGATGCATGGGCAACGGCACCGGATGGAAGGGTCGGGGCTCGGCTTTAACCGCGCGGAACGCGCGCATTATTCCGCTACGTCGAAAGGTGGCACTGTCGTTGCATTTGCGATCGGGGTGCAAGGTGATCCGTCGCGACTAACGATCGGGGACGCGGTAGAGAAGGTCACGTACGTCTATCACGCATTGCGCGACCTGATCATCGCTTGTCGTGAAGCCTTCGCCGCCGACTTACCGGCATCTGGCCCCGGATGGGAGCAGAGGCCTTCGGACACCGGCATCTCGATCGGGAGTCCGTCAGAAACAACTTGAGGAATGTTCGGTGAGCGCCCAAGCGATGCAATCAGCGGTGCAATCAAAGCGAGGGGCAACGGCAGGGATCGACAGTCACACGCGGGCGCATTCGTCACACGCCAGATTCGGCTCGCCTCTCCGAGCCCCGTAGCACCGGGCGATACCTCACTATCGACGACTGCAAAACCCCCATCACCGGTTCGAATCCGGTCGTCGC
>JBGPMZ010000504.1:0-3012 GCA_041487255.1 Binataceae bacterium (SeqCode)
ACATGTTGGCGGTATCGATGCCGAATTTACGCACCTCCTCTGCGTTGGTGGAAACCGCTACAAAATGTTTCGCGATGGCTTGGTCGTCCTTCAGCGCCGCGAGAATCCATTGCCGCGCCGTATGCGCATTCGTCATCGTTTCGAGGGTGGTGAAGGTCTTCGACGAAATAATGAACAGCGTCTCCGCCGGATCGAGATCGCCGGTCGCGACGACGAAGTCGGTGCCGTCGACATTCGAGACGAACCGCAGCGTGAGTTTCGGATCGGCGTAGTGACGCAGCGCCTCATACGCCATCACCGGGCCCAGATCCGAACCTCCGATACCGATATTGATGATATTGCGAATCGGCTTGCCGGTGTGCCCTTTCCAGCTTCGGTCGCGAACGCGATTTGAAAACGCGCTCATCGCATCGAGGACCTGGTGCACCTCGGCCACCACGTCCGTCCCGTCGACGATGATCTGCTCGTCGCGCGGCGCGCGCAGCGCGACATGGAGCACCGCGCGATTCTCGGTGAGGTTGATGCGGTCGCCGCGAAACATCGCATCGATGCGATCGCGCAGCCCCGACTGCTCCGCAAGTTGGAGCAGCAACTGGACCGTCTCATTGGTGATGCGATGCTTCGAGTAGTCGAAGTACAACCCCACCTGCTCGAGCGAGAACCGCTCCACTCGCTGCGGATCCTCGGCGAACAGCGTGCGGAGGTGGGTGTTGCGAATCTTTTCGTAGTGCGCGCCGAGTGCCTTCCACGCCGGCGTTTCGGTGAGCGGAGCGATTTTGCTTGCCATGATGCTTCCTTCTGCTGCGGCTACTTCTGCGCGGGCCCGGCCTTGAGCAGCGCAGGCAAATCGTATTCGACCAGCGCGCCGATAGTGTCGATGGTGATGTCCGGCTTGGGATAGGTCGCGACGTCATCTGCGAATGCATAGTGCCCTTGGCGCGGAAACACCGTGGTCACCCTCGTACCCCAGGTTTTTTTCAGGGCGCTGAGAATCCGCACCTTGTCATCCACCATCACGTAGTGGTCAGCGGGATAGCGCCGCTCCACGTCGTCGAGTTCGAGCTCCTTGTGAATGTAAATCAGGATGTTGCCCGCGACCTCTTCGAACAATCCTGACCGCTCAACCTTGCGCGGCTGAAAAACCACGTCGCCGTCGGAAAGAATCACCGTCGGCCCCATCGCTTTGAGATGATCGATAGCATCGAGCGAGCCCGGATAGAGCCGATTCGCGAACGGGTAATTGATCATAAAGGTCGAGACTTCAAGGAGATGGCTGTCATGCGGATTCTCGACTCGATATTGCTGCAGCGCGCCGAGATAATCGGCATAACCAAGCTGCACGCGCAGCTCCTCGAAGATCGCCCAATAACGTTCCTGGCGCTGGGCGCCGACCTCGCGCGTCAGATGGCGCCGGAGGTCGTCGGCGACCCGATCGTTGTTCAGCAGCGTGTTGTCCACGTCGAGGAGAAACACGACCGGACTGTTTCCGTTCCCTTGGCTCATCAGGTAAAGGCTCCTCGCGCTCGGATTGCTACGATTCTGATACGCGGCTTAGGCTGTCACAACTCCATAGTCATGATGATTCCGCGCTGCGACGAGTTACCTCGATGCGTTGATCGGCGCCGCCTCCAAATTGGATAATTGGTTTGTTGCGCACGACCGCGTCGCCTAGCATCGACGACGGTTCCGATCCAATCGAGACTCGCGGAGAACCTGTGCATGCCTGCTGCAACCGCATCGCAGACCTCGGAGATTTTTGAAACCCTGATTCCCGCGCGGCTCGATCGCCTGCCCTGGTGCCGCTTTCATTGGTTGCTCGTCATCGGGCTCGGCATTACCTGGGTCCTCGACGGGCTCGAAATCACGCTGATGGGCGCTATCAGCGCGGTGTTGCAGCGTCCCGACGTGTTGCACTTCACCGCCGCGGAGATCGGCTCGATCAGCTCGGCGTACCTCGCGGGCGCGGTAATCGGGTCGCTGGTGTTCGGGCATCTGACCGATCGCTTCGGACGGCGAACCTTCTTTTTTGTGACGCTGGCGATTTATCTAGTCGGCGTCGGGCTCACCGCGTTCTCGTGGAACCTGTGGAGCTTCGCGCTGTTTCGATTCATCACCGGCGCGGGAATCGGCGGCGAATACTCGGCGATAAATTCCGCGATCGATGAGTTGATCCCGGCGCGCTTTCGTGGACGCGTGGATTTGATCATCAACGGCAGCTTCTGGCTGGGCGCGGCGGTCGGCTCGATCTCCACCGTGGTCATTCTGAACCCGCACGTTTTCCCGATTAACTTCGGATGGCGTCTCGGATTCGGCGCCGGCGCGATCATCGGGATGGTCATTCTCTACCTGCGCGAGTTCATTCCGGAGAGTCCGCGCTGGCTCATGACGCACGGCTATCGCGAGGCTGCCGAGAAGACCGTTCGCGAGGTCGAGGACGAGGTGCATCGCGAAACCGGCGTGCGGCTCGCTGAGCCACCTCGCGATCACACGCTGCGATTTCATGCGCGCCACGACTTCGGCCTCGGCTCGATCCTGAAGCCGCTGGTAACCAAATACAAAACCCGCGCGATTTTGGGTCTCGCGCTGATGAGCGCGCAGGCCTTCCTCTACAACGCCGTATTGTTTACCTACGCGCTGGTACTGAACCGATATTATGGGGTTCCCGCCGACAAGACCGGGCTCTACATGCTGCCCTTCGCGCTGGGAAATTTTCTGGGGCCGCTCGCGCTCGGACACTTCTTCGACACCATTGGGCGGCGTCAGATGATCGCGGCAACCTACGCGATTTCGGGGTTGCTGTTGATCCTCACGGGTTACCTATTCACGCACAATGCGCTCTCGACGATGGGGCAGACCGCTTTGTGGACGGTGATGTTCTTCTTCGCGTCGCCGGCCGCCAGCTCCGCTTATCTTACGGTCAGCGAGATTTTTCCACTCGAGATGCGCGCGCTTGCGATTGCGATTTTCTACTCGGCGGGTACCGCGATCGGCGGCATCGTCGCGCCATGGTTC
>JBGPMZ010000505.1:0-3010 GCA_041487255.1 Binataceae bacterium (SeqCode)
GCAACATCATGAAGTACACCGAAGGCGCCTTTCGCGACTGGGGCTACGAACTGGTCAAGCGCGAGTACAAGGGCCGTGCGATCGGATGGGACGATTGCGGCGGCAAGCCTCCCGCCGGCCAGCTCCTGGTTAAGGACAGCATCGCGGACATCACATTGCAGCAGGTGCTGACGCGGCCCGATGAGTTCGACGTCTTGGCCACCCTCAACCTCAACGGCGACTACCTTTCCGATGCGCTCGCGGCGCAGGTCGGCGGCATCGGGATCGCGCCCGGCGCGAACATCAACTACCTCACCGGGCACGCCATTTTCGAAGCGACTCACGGTACCGCGCCCAAGTACGCGGATCAGGACAAGGTGAATCCGGGTTCGGTGATCCTGTCGGGCATTCTGATGTTCGAACACATGGGATGGCAGGAAGTGGCCGATGCGATCGTTCGCGGCATGAGCAAGACCATCGCAAACAAGACTGTCACCTACGATTTCGAGCGGCTGATGGACGGCGCCAAGCTGCTCAAGTGCTCGGAATTCGGCAAGGCAATCGTCGACAACATCTAGCCACAAGTCAGAGAATGTTAAGAGGCTCCCGTGCGATGCGCGGGGGCCTCTTTCGTATCAGCTTTGAGGGGACGCGCAGGACCGGCGGGCTTCACTTTGCCGATCTTGCTCGCTTTCCACACCGCGGGCGCGAGGGTTGGTGAGTGATCTGTGATGGCCCCGGCGATTACGAGGACGGCGTTGCCGCGGCGCTCGAGCAGATGCGGCGTCGAGGCGCGAGTGCGATCCAGGAGCGCGCGGTATGAGTTCTCGAAGCGGCGCGCGGAGTCGTCATCGCGAAAGGCGACGATCCAAACGACGGCGACCTCGCCGCCGCGGCTGAGGATGACCATTCGATCGCCCGCCCAGTTTTTCGGGGCGGCCAATTCGGGCGCATTCTTGCCATAGCCGAGCTGCAGGATGAGCCGGATGGAAAGCTCACCGAATGTGTCAGCGTCGGCGTTGGTCCAGTCTTTGAGAAGGGGCTGGTAGCCGGCGATCTCAACCTCGACCGGCGCTACCAGACGATCGAAGTAGAGGCTCGGGTCGATAATCTGTTGCGTCGATTGTGGCGGCTTGGAGTACAGCGCATCGACCGCCTTCCATCCTCCTCGTTTATACGCCTCACTCACGAAGCGCACGCCCTCGGAATACTGAAATATCAGTGGGTAGCCGATTCCTTCGGGAGTATCTTTCGATTGGGCCGCGAAAGTTTCCGGCAGATTCTTCATCGATGCCGCGAGCGTATCCGCGACCGAATTGTCCATGCGGCCTGCGACGTAAGCGAATCCCGCGATCGTCGCGTCGCCTTCCGCCACCGTCTTGAGCGCCATCTCGGCGTCGCCATTCGTCTTCAGCCCGTCGAGCTTGTCCTGCAGCGCGAAGTTCTGATCCTGCAACGCGTGGGTGAGTTCATGCGCAAGCAGCATGTCGTTGACCAGGTCGCGCTGAACCATGAACTCCAGCATGCGATCCGTAGCGGGCACCGGCGTGGCGCCTTCGACCAGCACCATCTGCTTTTCGTGTGGGTCATAGAATCCCGCGATCTGGCTCTTGAGCAGCTTGACGGTCTCGGCCTTGAGGTCCATGCCGGGCGGGAACAGCCCCAGCATCGAACCGGCCTTGCCGTCGGCGTCGAGTTGCGCGTCGCTGTAGTCGCGCTTGAGATCCGCGATGACCATCTGTTCCACTTCGTCCGGAGTTTTGAGCACGACCGGCACATGAGTCCTGAAGCCGAGTTCGCGGATCCCCTGGATGCCTTGCTCGATGCTGCCGGCGAGCTTCTCGTTGAGCTTCCCTCCGCTGATGAGCGAGTAGGCGCATCCGGCAAATGCCACCCCGCATGCAATCGTGCAGACCGCGAGCGCGCGAGTGCGACGCTTTCCGCGCGGCTTCATTCGCTGACGATCACAATCGGATATCCGAAGCGCGCGCTGTTATCGGCGCGCTCGCGAGCCTGGTCGCGGGTCGCGAACGAACCCATTCTGACCCGGTAGAAGGATCGCGCTCCTGCGTTGACCTGATCGACCCTGACGTCGCGATAGAATGCGGCAAGTTTGTTCGACACCTGGCGAGCATTGGTCTGCCGCGAATACGATCCAACCTGGACGTAATATCTGATGGGCGTGCCGATCCGACGCGTGCCCGCGGGCTGGGTCAGCACATCGATTCGCACCCGAGCGGTACCCGGCCTCACGATGCCGAGGGTCTGCGCCGCCTGATGCGAGAGATCGATCTTGCGGCCTTTGACATACGGGCCGTGGTCGTTGATGCGTACTTGAACCGCGCGACCGTTGTCCAGGTTGGTGACCATCACATGGCTGCCGAGCGGGATGACCGTCGACGCGGCAGTCATTTCCTCCTGATTGTAGACCTCGCCGTTGGCGGTGCGATGGCCATCGAAGCCGGGGCCGTACCACGACGCCACGCCTGTTAACGAAGACTCGGTTGGAGTTTCGGCGATCGGCGCCGATGGCTTACGGATAGGAGGGGAGGTCGAGCATGATGCGAGCGCGCCGCTGATTGACGCCGCGATCGCGAAGACCAACCCCCTGGTTACCCTGCCTCTCAACTCCGCCCCTCGTTATGACGAAATTATAGGGGAGCCCTTCCAGCGGTAGAAGTGGGTCCTCGCCGCGGCCGGAAGATGATAAGATGTTGAGGCATGTAGCACAGACTTTAGTCTGTGATCTTTCAGATTTGGAGGGAGCCTCTGAAGCAACGGATTCACCCGAGGGAGCAGTCCTTGAAACTGAAGGCTACTCGAATGTGGAAATCGCAAAAACAAACCCACTATTCGGCATCGCCGAATAATGGTCCTGAGGCGCTGCGAAGGACCTCGATGGGCACGGAGTCTAAGGGCCAAGCCACAGAAACAAACCCACTGACCACCGATGAAACAGCTGCGGATTACATAAACGAAGCCAAACTATGTAGCAAATTCCTACTGTTTACCTCGAACACACCGGCGTTCA
>JBGPMZ010000506.1:0-3000 GCA_041487255.1 Binataceae bacterium (SeqCode)
AACTGCGGGCTCGACGCTGACCGCGCAGCAGGTCGACAACAACGTCGTGCGCGTGACCCTGCAAGCGCTGGCTGCCGTGCTCGGCGGGGCGCAATCGCTGCACACTAACAGCAAGGACGAGGCGCTCGCGTTGCCCACCGAATCATCGGTGCTGCTCGCGCTGCGAACTCAACAACTGATCGCGAATGAATCGGGAGTCGCGGATACCGTCGATCCGTTGGCGGGTTCGTATTACCTGGAGACCATGACTCGCCAGCTCGAAGCAAAGGCGCAAGAATATCTGTCGAAGATCGATGACTTCGGTGGAGCGGTCGCGGCGATCGAGCGCGGATACATGCAGCGCGAGATTCAGAACGCGGCGTTCCTCTATCAGCGCGAGATCGAGACCAAGGAACGCATCATCGTCGGCGTCAACCAGTTCACCCAGGGCGGCGGGCCTCCCGGAGATATCCTCAAGGTGAATCCCGACCTCGAGCAAAAGCAGCAGGCCAAGCTGGCGAAACTTCGTGCGGAGCGGAATTCCGCCGCCGCCACAGCCGCGCTCGCGAAAGTCGAGGCTTCGGCGCGCGACGGATCCAACCTGATGCCTACTATAGTTGATGCAGTACGATCGTGGTGCACACTGGGCGAAATTTCCGATGCGATGCGCCGGGTTTTTGGCGAATATCAGCCTGTAAACGTGGTATAGCGTAGATAAGGTAGCGAAAGTGGGTTGATTCCTTTTAAAGTGGGTATTTGACCAATGCGCGACGGAGTGAACTAGAGAACGATGGGGCCGCTACCGAAAGGGGTTTTCCTGACCAAAGGGGTGGGCCGGCATCGCGAGAAACTCAGTTCCTTCGAGTTGTCGCTGCGCTCGGCGGGGATTGCCGAATACAATCTGGTGCGCGTCAAATCGATTTTCCCTCCCAACTGCAAATTGCTTTCGCAACAAGAAGGCCTCAGATATCTCTCGCCCGGCCAGATCGTCTTCGCGGTGATGAGCGACAATGCGACCAACGAGCCGCATCGGTTAGTGGCGTCGTCGGTCGGCGTGGCGATTCCCGCTAACGCCGCGACTTACGGCTATCTCTCCGAGCATCACAGCTTCGGTGAGACCGATCAGAAAGCCGGCGACTACGCCGAGGATCTCGCCGCATCGATGCTCGGGACCATCCTCGGCATCGACTTCGATCCCAACACCAGTTACGACGAGCGCAAGGACATCTGGCGCATGTCGGACAAGATCGTCAGCACGCGCAACGTCACGCAATCGGCCATCGGCGATCGCGACGGCTTGTGGACCTCGGTGGTTGCGGCGGCGGTGTTCGTCGACTGGCCATGATGAGCAAGAATTGAGTCGCTGGTTCGAACGGACTACGCTGAATCCATGGCTACCGAAATTCTCTACTGCTTGGCCTGAGGCTACAAGCCGCGTGCGGCCAGTTTGGCCGACTCCCTGAAATCGCAGTTTGGTGAGGATGTCGCAATCACTCCGGGCAAGAGCGGTCAATTCGACGTGTTCATCGGCGGCGAATTGATTTTCTCGAAGTCGCAGGCCGGCCGCTTCCCCGTCGACGGTGAAGTTGAGGAGCGCTTCGCGGCGCTCAAAGGCGGAAAGGAACTGCCTCCGCTGCGGGCTGCGAAGCCGGGGGTGGTCGGTAAGATTCTCGGCAAGCTGCGCGGCTAGCGATGCATGTCGAGCCCGCATCGCGCTAGCGATGCATATCCAGGATGTCCTTGAAGCCGCTCTTCGCGTGCGGTCCGAGGATCATCATCTCGAGAATGCCCATCCCCTCGCGTGAACCGAACTTCGCGCGGCAAACCGCCTGAATGTGCTGATGCAGCGGCTCGGCTTCGTTCACGTCGGACAGCTTGAACGACTCGTAGGCCGAGACATCGTTACCAACCCAGTTGCCGTGCCCCCACTTCGGATGCCCATAGCCGATGCCGTGCATGTAAAAGTTGTATAGCGTTTCGAGCTGTATGCGATTCTCGCTCGCGCCCTTCAGGATGATCTCTGCGCGTTTCGCATGGCGCGTGTTGGGCAGGTAGTCGACGTTCCAGTCGACCGCGTTGGCGATCTCGGGGGATGCCGTGGGATCGGTTTTGGCAATCGCGCCGAATTCGTGCCATCGCGAGCCGTCCGGATTCTCGTTGACGTCGAAATGAGTACAGGCATCTTCGAAGTTGGTCGGCGCCCACAACCAGAAAAACTGGAAAGGAGTTCGGTCGGGAACACCCGGCGCTTGAGGTCCCACCGGCCGTACCCCCCATGAGCGATCGCGCGATCCCCAGACCCGCGACGGCGCCGCGTCGAAGGTCTTGCCCCCCAAGGTCAATTTGCCCGCCCATCCGCCGTGCTGCGTGAAGCGCGTGAGGTCCATCATCAAGCGCCCGTTCTCGGGATTGCGGCGGGTGAAGCGCGGCTCTTCGATCGCATGGGCGCGCGCTTGAAATTCCAGGTCAGCTTTGATTTCCGCATGGTCGACGCGAATGCGCACCGATCGCATCGGCTCGACAATCTCGACTGATATGGGCCCCACCCTGGTGTCGAGGCGATCGGCGCCAAGCGCGCGCGACGTGCGAACACAATGCTGCACGCCATCGGAGATCACGCTGAACGCGGCGTCGATTATCCCGACGTTGGGATAGATTCCCATCGCGGCGGCGAAGTAGGGCTCTCCTTCGCGGAAATATCCGTTGAAGAAAAATCGATCGTAGAAATTCCGATCGCTGGTGAAAACCTGCTGCACCGGCTCCGTGGTCTGATGAATCGGATAGTCGTCACCCTTGCTTATCATCAAAATTCTCCATTGTTCCGAGGAAGCTATTCACTCGCAGATGAGCAGCTTGCCGAGGTTTGCGGGTTCGCTGCGAATCGCGAAGTAGAAAGCGCCGAATTCCGCATAGCCGGCGCTCGCCTCGTCGAAGCGCATCTCGTAAATCAGCTTCTTGAATACCAGCGCGTCGTCGGCGAAAAGATCGACGCCCCATTCCCAATCGTCGAAGCCGATCGAG
>JBGPMZ010000507.1:0-2995 GCA_041487255.1 Binataceae bacterium (SeqCode)
GGAGTGGCTTTTCGATCGAGCGCCGTATCGTAGTCGACGCCGGGATCAATCGTGGCGAACGCATCGATGTTCTTTCGATGGGGCTTCGCGAGGAAGTTGTCGATTGGGAGCACGCTTGCCGCGAGGCGCGCCGCGCCCTTCCATCCCCCGCTTCCATCCACCGCCACCGCACGCGCCCCGCGGTTTAATGCATCATCTATATTGGCCCGGTTGCGCGCCGCGTCGCGGGCCAGCGAAAAAAACCAATGCCCCGGCTTTACCTCGCGCGAGTCGTAGCTGATTCCGGTGATTTCCACCTCTGGATCGCCATCGATGGTGCGAACCGGCGCTCCGGCAATCAGCTCCGCGAGTTTCACGTTTAAATTGTCCCTCGACTCCGCTTCGCTGCGCCTCGGGTACGGCTGCGCCGTGGCGCTGCGCGCCCCCTTCGGGCTCTCTTTAACCTTCTTCTAGTAGTTTGACCTCATCTGACTCTCGTTTCCCTCGGACTCCGCTTCGCGCCCTTTCGGGCCTCATTCGTCGCGCCGTATTTTCCGGGGGGTTTGAGATATTTTTTTCACCTCGCCGGCGCTGATGGCGTCGCGATTGGCAATCCCGGCGGGTGCCAGCGTCAGTTTGATGGGCGAATTCGGAAGAGCGCTGCCGGGCGCGGGCTCCTGCGCGACCACATAGCCCTGCCCTTTCACTTCCAGGTTGACGCCCAACTGGCGCGCGATATCGAGCGCATGACGCAAGCTTGCGCCGCTGAAGTCGGGAGTGGCTTTTCGATCGAGCGCCGTATCGTAGTCGACGCCGGGATCAATCGTGGCGAACGCATCGATGTTCTTTCGATGGGGCTTCGCGAGGAAGTTGTCGATTGGGAGCACGCTTGCGGAAGCATAGGCAGGCTGATCGGACGCGACATTCAGATCGCGCAGCGCGCCGGAAGCGATCTCGCTGAACACCGGCGCGGCAACCAAGCCGCCGAAATGTCCGTGGCCAACATCATAAAGGACCACCAGGATCAGCAGGCGCGGATCGTCGGCGGGGAGAAATCCCACGAACGACGAGACGTGGCGATTCTGGAAGTAGGCGTGCGTGATGGGGTTCACCATTTGCGCCGTGTCGGTTTTGCCTGCAACCACGAAGCCGTCGACCTGCGCCTTGTGCGCGGTGCCGCCCGCGCCGTTGACGACGTTGCGCAGCAGCAGATTCATTTGATGCGCCACCTCGGGCGGAACCGCGCGCCCCATCACCTGCGGCGTATGCGTCAGCAGCGCGTGGCCCTCGGCGTCGGAGATCGACTTCACCACGTAGGGACGAACGACCAGGCCTCCGTTCGCGATCGCCGAATACGCAACCGCGAGCTGCATCGGGGTCACGGCGACTCCTTGCCCGAAGCCATGATTGGCGAGTTCGATTTGCCGCCAGCTCGAGCCCTTGCTCAAAAGGCCATTTGCTTCGCCCGGAAGATCGACTCCGGTCTTGCGGCCGATTCCGAACCCGCGCAGCCCCTCATAAAAACGCTTGGCGCCGAGGCGTAGCGCGATCTTGGACGCACCGATATTAGACGACACCTCGATGATGCCGGCGAGGTCGAGCCAGCCATGCGGGCTGTCGTCATGAATGGTGCGGCCATCAAGATGATAAACACCGTTCTCGCAATAGATGCGATCGGCGGGCGCGATCGCATGATTGGTCAGCGCGATCGAAGCGAGCAAACCCTTCATCGTCGAGCCGGGTTCGAAGGCGTCCTGCACCGCGGTGTTATGCAGCCGCGCGTGAATCGGATCGAGCGCGGCGCTCACATTGGCGAGCGCGAGGACCTCGCCGCTCCAGGGATCGAGCACGATCGCGGTGCCGCGCTGCGCGCCGCTGGTTTGAACCTCCTGCGCCAGTTCGTTTTCCGCCAGCGACTGGATACGCCGGTCGATCGTCAGCTCGACTTGCGCGCCGGGTTGCGACGACTTGATCGCGAGCGGGCTGTCGAGAATCGGATGGCCGAGCGCGTCGTGGTAAAAACTTAGCTGCACCGGCTCGCCGCGAATCAGCTTGTCGTACTGGAGTTCCACTCCGGAGAGCCCCTGGCCGTCCATCCCCGCCGACCCCACCACCGCCTCGGCCAGGTTGCTCTCCGGATAGAAACGTTTGTACTCACTGATCGCGCCGACCCCTTCGAGGTTGAGCGCCTCGGCCGCCGACGCCTGCGCGGGATCCATCCGGCGCCGCAACCAGATGAAGGGCGACGGCTTCGCCAGCCGATGCGCGAGTTCCGCGCCGCTCATGTCCAGCGCCGCCGCAAGTTTGGCGCGCTCGGCGGCATTCGACTCGAATTTCTTCGGACGCGCAAAAATCGATCGCGTCTCCGCCGACAGCGCCATCGGTTCGCCATGACGATCGACGATCGGTCCGCGCACCGCGGCCAGTTCGGTCTCCGCGGTGTGCTCCTCGCGCGCCATCGAGTTGAGCCGCGAACCTTGCAGCACCACCAACGCGATCAGCCGCAGCACCGCGAGGCCAAACAGTCCCGCGAGCAAGAAGGTCAACGCGCCGATGCGGTTGCGCCGCTGCTTGAACGCACTGGTCATGGGACCATCACCACCTGGCCGTTGCGGGCCGGCTCCAGATGATACTTCGGCGCGAGCGCGCGCAGGCGATCGTGCGAGCTCAGCTGTGCGGCGGTCAGCCGCAAGCGGCGATTTTGATCCTCGAGCTTCACGATATCGAGCCTGACGGCGGAGAGCCGATAACCTTCCTGGGTCACCTCAAGCCGCATCAGCAGCGTCGCGAATCCGACCACGATGATCGCGGTCGCCAGCAGCGCCGGCATCAATCGCGAGCGCTTGTTGACTGGGCTCTTTCGCTGTCGCGCACTCATCGTGGTAGCCGCTATGACGGCCTCCGTTCGAGGCATCGCAGCCGCGCGCTACGCGCACGCGGGTTTTCCGCGATCTCGCGATCCGTCGGCTTGATCACTTTTGTCGTCAGATTGTTGTATTCGCCGTTATGATCGGAA
>JBGPMZ010000508.1:0-2992 GCA_041487255.1 Binataceae bacterium (SeqCode)
CGTCTGCCGAGTTCCGGCGCATGCTCACCGAAGACGGACTGAAGGGGATGACTTCGAATCCAACCATCTTCGAGAAAGCGATTGATGGCTCAACCGATTACGATCAGCAATTCGAGCAACTCGTGGGGCAAGGGAAGGACGTCGAGGAAATTTACGAAGCGCTGACGATCCAGGACATCCAATCGGCGTGCGATATGCTGCGCCCGTTATACGATTCGACCGCCGGCAAACACGGCTACGTCAGCTACGAGGTCTCTCCCCTTCTGGCCAACGATAGCGACGGCACCATCAAGGCGGCGCGCCGCTACTGGGGAAGAATCGCGCGTCCCAACGTGATGATCAAAGTGCCATCCACGCCGGCGGGACTGCCCGCGATCGAGACGCTGATCTCCGAGGGCATCAACGTCAATGTCACGCTGATGTTCTCGATGACGCACTACAACACCGTCGCCGAGGCGTACATCAAGGGTATCGATAAGCGGGCGCAGAGCGGCGGCGCCATCGACAGGATATTCTCCGTCGCCAGCTTCTTCGTGAGCCGGGTCGAGACGCTGGTCGACAAGAAGCTCGACGCGCAACTGAAGCAGCAGAACGATCCCGCGATCGCGGCGCTCAAGGGCAAGGCGGCGGTTGCAAACACCAAGCTGGTCTATCAGCGCTACAAGGAAATTTTCCTGGGGCAGCGATTCGCCGCAATGAAGCAGAAGGGCGCGCGCACGCAGTGGCCGCTGTGGGCGTCGACCGGCACCAAGGACAAGGCCTACAGCGATGTCAAATATGTCGAGGAGTTGATCGGCCCCGATACCGTCAACACGATGCCGCCGGCTACGATGGATGCGTTCCGCGATCATGGCAAGGTTGCGCCGACGCTCGAAGCGAAACTCGACGAAGCGCGCGACGCCGTCAACCGGCTGAAGGGCGCGGGCATTGACCTGCTCGAGGTTGGCGACGAGCTGCAGGTGGAAGGTGTCGAGTTGTTCAAGAAGTCATACGAGGATCTGCTCGGCGCGACCAAAAAACATCGCGATCGAGTCCTCTCCGGCGAGCATCGCGCTGCCGAGTAGACTTCAGGCGAAAATCGAATCGGCCGAACCAACGCTGCGCCGCGACCTCGCGTCTGGCGCAGCGCTTCCTTTTCTCGATAAATTTGATGCGCGAGTAACATGAGCGAACGGCAGATCATTATCCTGGAAACCGCGGAAGAACTTTTCGTGCGCGCCGCCGAGGAAATCGCACATGTGGCCGGCGAGGCGATCTGCATGCACGGCGAGTTCAACCTTTGCCTCACCGGCGGCAGCACTCCCGAACGTACCTACGAACTCCTCGCGACGCGTTTCGAATTGAGCGTCGATTGGAAGGAAGTGCATTTCTACTGGGGCGATGAACGTTGCGTGCCTCCGGACGATCCCGCGAGCAACTATGCGATGGCTAATCGCGCTATCATCAGCAAGCTCAAGCTGAAGGCCGATCAAATTCATCGCATCCGCGGCGAGGACCAGCCCGAAGACGCCGCACGTGAATATGAGGAGGAGTTGCGCGATCGTCTCAACCTCGGCGACGGCGAATTTCCGCGCTTCGATCTGATGCTGCTCGGGCTCGGCGACAACTGCCACATGCTTTCGCTATTCCCTGGAATTCCGGCGATTCACGAAGCGCATCGGCTGGTAGTTCCGGTCGAGGTAGAAGACAAGATTCGCAATCGCGTAACGATGACGCCGCCGGTCATGAACAACAGCGCGCGCATCATGTTCCTCGTCTCGGGAGAGAAAAAAGCCGCGGCCGTGAAGCGAGTGCTGGAAGGGAGCGACGATCCTGAGCGCGTGCCGGCCCATCTGGTCGCGCCGAAGGACGGCGTCGTTATCTGGATGATGGACAAAGCCGCCGCCAGCCAACTCGCCAAGCGCTAACTCGCCAAGCGCTAACTCGACATCGTCTTCGTGCCGGCGGACAATCGTGCGCGATGATGCGTTTCGCGATCCGGCACTGGACCGGCCTCCTGATTACGATTGTCCTTCTCTGGTGGGCGCTGATTTACTTCCCGGCCAGCCCCTCGTTCGCGGTGTTGCAATTGAAACGCGCGATCGATGCTCGCGACGGCGAAGCCGCGGCACGCTACTGCAATTTCGAAAGCGTGGTCAAGCACGCTGGCTACGAGATGGTGCAGCAGAAAGCCAACGACCCTCTGAGCCAGATGGTCGGCAAGGGCGCCGTCGATCTTTTCTCCAAGCCGCTCGCTCAGGCTACCCGCGCCTACGCGGTTAAGGATGTGAACGACGGCGCCAAGGACATGCAAATGCCTCCGATCGCAGTAATCGGCGCGATGGTCATGATGCATCGCGACGACGGCACCGCATACACGCGTTTCATCGACCCGAAGAAACGCGAGTGGGAGGTACGGATGGCGCGCGACGATTCGGGCGTGTGGCAAGTGACCGAGGTGAAGAACATCCAGCAACTCCTCGACCAGCTGCAGCGCAACGCCGAAAAACGCTTCGAACAGGAGCAATCGCCTCCGCCATCGCCATAAACTGAAGCCACGGTTCGCGATAATGTTAATCGAGCGCGACGGCGGCCACGTTTACTCCTCGACGCCGGACCGCTAGACTTAAGCGTCGCGGCGGGCTTTTGCGGCTCGCCGCACTTTAGTATCTGCCTCACAAAAAATGCGCCGACAAAATATTCGCAATCTGGCTATCGTCGCTCACGTCGATCACGGCAAAACCACCCTGGTCGATGCGATGCTCCGCCAATCCGGCGTGTTTCGCGCCAACGAGAACCTCGTCGATCGCGTGATGGACTCCAACGTGCTGGAACGCGAGCGCGGCATCACCATTATGGCGAAAAACACCTCGATTCTCTGGGGCACCACCAGGATCAATATCGTCGACACGCCGGGGCATTCGGATTTCGGTGGCGAGGTCGAACGCACGCTCTCGATGGTGGATGGAATCCTGCTGCTGGTCGACGCCTGCGAGGGCCCGCTGCCGCAGAC
>JBGPMZ010000509.1:0-2988 GCA_041487255.1 Binataceae bacterium (SeqCode)
AGTCGGACCATCGATGCCGTCGGTTCCCGCGACCAGCGCCGCGATTCGACGATCACTGGATTCGCGCGACAGTTCCATCGCGAGCGCGAGGGCGGTTTGCTGCGCCCGCCCGCCTTTGCCGGAGCCGCGCACGGTTACGACCGGCTCACCTCCGGCGATCATGCAAACACGTTCGCCTTGGATCGCGATCATCTGAATGGCGAGCGCGCGCCCAAGGTCGTTGGCCTCACCACGGAGCTCCTGAGCCTGGGTGACGATATAGCCGAGATCGCGTGCCGCAACTTCAGCAGCATCGAGCGCGGTCTGATTGCTGCCGATTATGACATTCGTGACCTTGTCGAAAATCGGATCATCGCTCTTGAGAGTCTCGGCGACTTCGCCTGCGTTGCCACGTTCGAGATGGTCACGAATCGTTTCGGGCGCGCGGCCCCAGAGTTGACGGCGCTTCAACACCGAAATCGCATCCGCGTAGGTGCTCGGATCCGGCGCGGTGAGGCCGGAGCCGATAGTCCCCGGGTCATCGCCCGGCACATCGGAGAGAATCAGGCTGAGCACGCGGGCGCCGTTGGCCATGCGCAGCAGTTGCCCGCCTTTGATTGATGACAGATGCTTTCGCACCGTGTTCAATTCGCGAATCGAAGCTCCGCTGCGGAGCAGCGATAACGTGAGCGTCACCTTATCGGCGAGCGGAATCCCCGCGGCAGGAAGTGCGAACATCGCCGAGGCGCCGCCGCTAAGCGCCACGATTACCAGGTCCTCGGGATGCACATCGGAGAGCATCGCAAGCGCCGTCCTCGCGGCCGCCTCGGACTTCTCGGACGGAAGCGGATGCGTCGATTCGCAGGCATTGATGCGCGGATCAGATGTGAGCGCCGAAGAAGCGCCCGGAACAGTAACTACAGTCGCAGCGGCGAGCCGGTCGCCGAGGCGCGTCGCGAGTACCGCGGCCATCGCGACGGATGCCTTCCCAACCGCAAGCACGTAAACGCGCGAGGCATCGGGGATGCCGGCATCGAGAGCTTGCTCAATCAACCGCGCGGGATCGACCGCATCGACTGCGGCGCGATAGATGCGTTCCAAATCGCCTCGCACGCGCTCGCGCTCAGTCATCGTCGTTTCGCTTGTGATGATAGCTCAATACGTGGTCCTGCTCATTGTGGAAGTGTGCTATCATGGAGTTGTAGCGCCCTCGGGGGGCGCTATTCGTCGTCTATGGGATGATACGCGCCATGCGAGATTACATAAACGAAGCCAAGAAACGCTTGAAAACAAAGGGCTTTACCATTTGGGTTCGCGGCAAAGCCACCGCGAGACATCGTCGAGCGGTGTCCTGAGGCTCGGCGAAGGACCTCGACCGCCGCAAAACTCGAATTGCGAAAACGCAGAAACAAAGCCACTCGAAGATCAGGAGAATAGATGGCGTAACACCGCGATTAATAAAGGTTTTCGAGGCGTCTTGAGCGACGCGGTTAGGGCAAAATCGGTCAGGTCTTCGGCCGCAAGATGCGAGGCTTCCGCCCGTCCTCCGAGGCCACCAGCACCATGCTCGCCATCCCAACGAACAGCCCGGTTCCCACCACACCAGGTATCGCCAGCAGCTCGCGTTCGAGGCGCGCCGGGTGGCGAAGGTCTCGCACCACGCAATCGAGTAGCGGATTGCCGTTGTCGGTGATGAAGTCACTGCCATCGCCGTTGCGACGTGGCGCGGCCTTCATGCCCATTCTCGCGACCGCGCGGGTCACGAATGCGCGTCCGAACGGAACCACTTCGAGCGGCAAGCGCTTGCCCGCGCCGAGGCGAGGATAGAGCTTCTCCGGTCCGACCAGCACGATGAACTTCTTCGATGCCGCGGCGACGATCTTCTCGCGCACCAATGCGCCACCGAATCCCTTGAGCAGGTTGATGCGGGGATCGACCTCATCCGCGCCGTCAAAATCGGCGTCGAGCCGCGTCACCTCGGCCAGCGTCACGATCTCGATGCCACATTCGCGCGCGAGTTCGGCGCTCGCGTTGGAAGTCGGCACGCCGCGCACCTTGAGGCGGCTTTCGCCGAGCGCCCGGATGAACGCGCTGGCGGCCTTGCCGGTGCCGAGCCCGATGGTCTGGCCCGGCTTGACGTAGCGGACCGCGAAGCGCCCGAGCGCCTCGAGCGCGGCATCGGAAGCGGGGGCAGGCAACCTAACCCCCGGCCCCTTCCCTTGAAGGTAGGGGAGAAGAAGGAAGGGACTCCATCTAGGTAGCCTTGCGGATGAGGTTCATGAATTCCTGACGGGTCTCATGATTCTTGCGGAACACGCCCAGCATCGCCGAGGTCATGACGACCGAGTTTTGCTTCTCGACCCCGCGCATCCGCATGCACATGTGCTCGGCCTCCAGCACCACCGCGACGCCGAGCGGCTCAATCTCGCTCATAATAGTTTGCGCGATTTGCCGCGTCAGGCGCTCCTGCACCTGGAGGCGGCGCGCGAAAATTTCCACCATCCTCGGCACCTTCGACAGACCGACGATGCGCTTGTTGGGCAGATACGCGACGTGCGCCTTGCCGAAGAACGGCAGCATATGATGCTCGCAGAGCGAGTAAAAATCGAGATCCTTGCACAGGATCATTTCCTGGTACTCGGCCTCGCTGAACAGCGCGCCGTTGATCGCATCCTTGGGATCCTGGGTGTATCCGCGGGTGAGGAACTGCAGCGCGCTGGCGACCCGATACGGCGTGCGCTCCAGCCCCTCGCGATCGGGATCCTCGCCGAGGTAGCGAAGCAGCGTGCGAACCGCGGCTTCGGCTTCGGATCGATCGGGAACCTTTGCGAGCTCGCGCTTGGTTATAGCGGGTGCGAGTTGCCGTTTTGCTTGCGCCATTGAGTAGACTCCAGTGCCAGTTGTATCGCGAGTGAAGGGCCGCCTCCACTCATTATGTTGAAGCCCGCGACCTCGGATGCGAGCGACTGCATCAGCGCGAGGTTCTCCTCGATGGAGCGCCGCCGCACC
>JBGPMZ010000510.1:0-2986 GCA_041487255.1 Binataceae bacterium (SeqCode)
ACGAGTCGATCATGAGCTCCTCGACGACTTCGGGAACCTCGCCTCATTCATGGGATCCCGATCATTATTCGGGCTTCAATCCCAAGACCGAGCAGTACACCTACAAGTTCCTGGGCGAGTAGAACTTGCTGGGATGCGCGCATGCCGAGCATTCGCCTGAAATGCGCTGCGCCACCGATGGCGGCGTTAGTGCCTGCCCCGAGGCGTGGGAAATGCGCCATATGTACGTGATCGAGGCGCTGCCGGATCGTAGCCGCATCAATGCGCTCGACGGCCGCACCCTCGTCTATCTCGACAGCGAAATGTGGTTCGAGCCCTACATCGATACCTATGATCGTCAGGGCCGGCTGTTCCGCAATCACATCTACTGGCTGGCGACGCGTGACCGTCCGGTTCCGGATGCCAAGGTCGCCATCTATCCGTTCAAGCGTTCGTTCGTTGTCGGCGCGGTTTCCACGGACGTGCAGTCGGGACTCGGCACGATGTGCTACCTGCCTGGCGTCGAGACGCCGGAGCGCGAGTGCTGGTACATCAACATGGGCGCGGTGGACAAGAGCTTCTTCACCACCGATGCGATGGTGCGCGCGGCGAACTTCTAGTCGCACGCGACAAGCCTGCTAACCGAGCTGGCGCGGCCTTCGATGAGGTCGCGCCAGTTTCTTTTTGGCGAGCCGCCACCCTCATGGTCCGGCCCGGCCACTGTCGGAATGCCGGCCGTGTTGTGCGCGAAGTCCAACCGCGCGACCGCAATGCGGCCTGAACGTGCGCGACTTTTTGACTACACTGGCGTTCGTGTTGATCGATGACGGCTGGTGTAGGCCCCCCGCTGGAATTTTGATTGCCGCGATATTGAGTTTCGCGATCAACGTCGCGCCCGTCGCTGCGCGAGGCGCGGGCGGAACCGGGGATCTGGAAGGCGCGAAGATCGAACCCGTCCGCGGGCGGTTCCTCTCGAACGGCGCCTCGATCGACGAGTTTCACTGCGTGCCGGCGCGCGCCGGCAGGTTTCCGGTCGTCATGCTGCTTCACGGATGCGCACCCGACAGGTTCGGCGCGCTCGAGTTCAAGCAGATGTGCGTTGGCCTAGCCGAGCGCGGCTACTACGCGATGTTTATCGAGTACTATGGTGCGGCGGGCGCGCCCAATTGCCGCGAGCTCGCGATGGCGCCGAGGGTCAGCCTCGCGCCGGAAACCCCGCTTCCCGACGATATCTGGATGCATGATCTGATATCGGCGCGCAATTCGCTGGCGAACAATGCGAAGGCTGATACCACGCGGCTCGGTGTGATCGGGTTTTCATTCGGCAGCACCCTCGGGGTCATCACCGCGGCACTGAATCCAAATGTGATAAGCGCGATCGTAGACTATTACGGGTTTTCGAACTCGCACGTCGAAGATGCCGTCGGCCGCCACTCGAATTTCCCCCCGACGCTGATTTTGCAGGGCGATGCGGACACGCGCGCGCACGTTAATGACTCGATTCATTTGCACAATGCCATCGCGAAGCTACAACAATCGAGCGAGATCCGGGTCTACCCGGGAGTCGAGCACGGATTCAATTTTCGCGCGGCGCTCGGCTACGATCAGGAGGCTTCCGAGGACGCCTGGTCGCGCGCGCTGTCATTCCTCGATCGCCACCTGAGATAGCGCGAGATCAATTGTCTACATCAGCCCTGAACCTTTGTAATCCGCAGCGAATCAAGCAGGTGAGAGGTTGGAAAGCGCTTCACCAATTGGGAGTCTGTCTAAGCCATCGGACAGTGCCATCAGCTTGATGCATGCAACGAAATGGAACTGCTTCACCCACGGCGTTCGTGCCATGAGCGGCCGATGGTCTACCGTTGACTGCTCTGCGGTCTGGAAGGATCGGTTCCCGAGTCGCATCTTCGTGTTAGAAGGGATAGTTAGTTCGGTGGCGAGCGCGGGCGCGCTTTGTTGCCAGGAGGGAGGTTGGCGCTTCTTCCGGTTTCGACCGCTCGGGATGAGGGGAAAGCTTTATGGCCAGAAAAACAAACGGGATTCCGAATAGCGCCTCGCCGCCGATAAGCTTCAAAATCGAAGGCAACCGATCCGCCCTTTTGCAGCTTGTGAAATTGATCAGCGATACGGTGGCGAAGGGTGATGCGCCGTCTTCTGATCTAATCGCAGCCGCAGGACGGATAGGCGGCAGGATCATCGAGGTGCGGTTGAAACCAGATGAACGCACCGTACGCAACGTCGTCGAGAGCCGACAAGATGCGGCAGAGCTCCTGGAGGGATGGGCTGAAAACAAAAGATGTGTGAGTTGCGGCACTCCCGTCGCGCTGCTGTTTGAGGAGGGATATCTGGAATCTCATTCAGCTGACGGGCCAATTTGCACGCACTGTTTCAGCGACTCTCTCGCCGCCGAGGAAGCCACTTAAGGTTATGGCAAACACATCGGTTCGCACCTCGGAGAAAATTAGACCCGGTGAGCTCTACACACGCAAACAATTGGCCTCGATGTTTTCGATAGCGGACGCGACAATCAACACTGGCGTGTTCCAGCCGAAAGGTCACTCTTCGGTATGGTTGTTTGTGACCGAGAAAAAGCCGGCAAACCGAATCCAGTACACCGATCGGCTGGCGGGCGACGTTCTATTTTGGCAGGGACAGAGCTCGGGTCGCAGCGACCAACTCATTATCGATCACGAGGATCGAGGACTAGAGCTGCTCCTCTTCTATCGCGAAAAGGCCGACAGTCCGTTTCGCTACGAAGGAATTTTCGAATACATCGAACATTCGGGCGCCAAGCCGACATCATTCAAGCTTCGCCGCTCGATGAAGTGACGGCCCGACTTCACCGGTACTTTCCTAGAACAGGCGTTTTTGGCCGTGCTTGAAGCCGCCCTGCTCGCCGATCGGCGATTGACCTGACGGTCGCTCGCGTTCACGGGGCCGCTCTGGTTCGCGCGGCCGCTCCTCACCCCGGTTGCGTTCCCGATCGCGCTTGCCCTCGCGCCCTCCA
>JBGPMZ010000511.1:0-2980 GCA_041487255.1 Binataceae bacterium (SeqCode)
AGCAGGAATTATTTACGTGGCCGCGACGCTCCGATCGGCGCCTGGTCGCGCGCCGCGCGACCGCTCGATGCGCCGGCGACGCGGCCGGCGCGGCGTCCCGACCAGATGCAGTCAGCGAGCGCAAGGCCGCTCACATACTGATTCGAAGCCAGCCCGACCGCGGCTCGTCCGGCAGCATAAAGACCGGGAATGCACTCGCCGTCGGGCCGCATAACCGCGCCGGTACTTTCGTCGACGCGCAAACCGCCCAGCGTGATGGCAGGGCACGGAAAGGTCGCGCTGCGCACCGAGATGTCGAGCGCAAAGAAGGGCGGCGCATCGAGCGACTGGCGCATCGCCGAGGATTTTCCAAACGCATCGTCTCCGCCGCGCGCGGCGGTGTTGTATGCGTCCAGGGTCTCGCGCATCGCGGCAGCATCCGCACCGATGCGCCGCGCCAGGTCTTCGATCGAATTGCCACGCCGTGCGCGCAGGCTCAGGACCATCGCAGGCAGGCTCTGAAAGCGCCACAGCCCACCGAACATCGCTTCGCGCATCGCCTCGCGACGCAAGCGCGAATCGAGCACCAGCCAGGCCTTGCCGCCATGCTGCTCGCACATGTGGTGGCCCAGCAGCGCGCCGTACACCTCCTCGTTGCAGAAGCGCCGGCCTGCGGGATCGACCACGATGCCGCGCGCCCACGCCAGCGGAGGGTTGATGAAGCGCCAAGCCGACACGCGCTCCAGATGGGCGGTGGCGCCGCCCACAGACTCGCCCAGCCGGATGCCGCTGCCGTCGCATCCGGTCGTGCCCAGGCGGAAGTTGTGGAGGTAGCCAGGTGCATGACGCGCCACCATCGCGCGATTGAAAATGAAACCTCCGGTGCTCAGCACGACCCCGCCTCGCGCGCGCACCATCCGCGGGCGCGCGTGTGCGATTTCGAGCGCCAGCACGCGACGCCGCACCCGATCGGAAAGACCCGCATCGACGTAACTGAGTCGCTCGGCCAGCCGGCTGAGACGGCGATGACGGCGTGCAACGCTCGATCCGATCGGCATCTGCCAGACCTCGGCGCCGAGAACCGCGCCGCCGGTGGAATCGACCACCAGGCGACGCACTGCCGCTTGCGACATCACGCCGGCGCCCGCGGAGACCGTCGCCCGGCGCAGCGCTTCGAACATCATGGTGCCCGAGAGCCCCGCGCCTTTTACCCGATGACCGCGTGGCGCGGGCGGTTTCTCGCCGGCGAAAGCCGGCACCGCCTCGTTGCCGGAAAAATACAGATAGTAACCATCGGGCGGATAAGATGTCTTTTTGGGCGGCACCGTGGCGGCGAATTCGACGCCGAGCGCCTCCAGCCATGAAATCATCGCGACGCTGTGCGTGCAGAAGTCGCGCAGCGCCGCTTCGCTGACCACGTTGCCCACCTCATGACGCAGGTACTCGAACATCGCTTCGGGAGTGTCGTCGAAGCCGGCCTCTTTCTGATACGGCGTGCCGCCGCCCGCGTACACGACGCCACCGCTCTTGGCGCTCGCGCCGCCGCCTTCGAAACGATCCGCGATGATGACCTGGGCGCCGGCGCGCGCCGCCTCGATCGCGGCGCTCGCACCCGCCGCGCCGAAACCGACCACCAGCACGTCGCAATCCACATCCCAGCTAATCGAGTCCGCGTTATCTGCGAGCAGCGCGGAGGCAATCGGCGTCGCACCCGAGCTCGAAGCGTCGAGGGACAGATCGGAATTTTCGGAGTTCGAGCTCACACCTATTCGACGACCGCGGAAGAGTAGCTCGGCGGGTCGCCGATGAAGCCGCGGCCCGAGGGCGGTTCGAATCCGTTTTCGTCCTTGACCCCGTAGTGTTGCGCGAGCTCGGCCGCGTAGAACACCTTGCCGCTTTGCTCCATCCGATTCGGATCGGCGTACAACGCTTCGATGATCGCGCCGCCATACTCCGGCTTCTCGGCGAACGGCAGGAAGTTCTCGTACTTCCGGGCCTCCGAGGAATTCATCGCCAGAACTTTCTCGGTCTTCACCAGGCCAAGCCATAGGGAGACCACCGCGACGCGGTGCGGCTTGAAGTCGTGCGCCATGTCGAAGGCCATCTTGTCGACCGCCGCCTTGGTTCCGCCATACGCGGGGCCGTGCACGAAGCACCAGCTTACGGGCGACGAAATATTGACGATGATACCCGTCGAGCTAACCAGCAATGGCGCCGCGAACCAGCTCGCGACGTAGGTCGAACGCGCACCCACCTCGAAAAGATCGGCGAACGCCAGCGGCTTCTCCCAGAACGGGCCCGGATCTGTCAGCCCGTCGGGAATCGCAGTGGCGTTGTTGACGAGAACGTCGAGGCGGCCGGCGTCCTTCGCGATGCGATCGAAGACGGCGCGCGTCTGCGCATCATCCCGATGATCGCACGCGATCGCGATTCCTTTTCCGACGCGCCGCGTGATCTCCTCAGCAGTGGCGAAGACGGTGCCGCCGAAAGGGCTGTCGTCGTTGCGCGTGCTGCGTCCGGTGACGTAGACGGTCGCGCCGGAACCGCCGAGCTTTTGCGCGATTCCTTTTCCGACTCCCCGGCTGGCGCCGGTCACGAGGCATACTTTCCCTGCGAGCATCGGAAACTCCTTGTCGGGTCTCTCCAACTTGCCAGCGGATGGTCAAGCTAGCATGGTGCCATCCGGCCGGGTAAACAGAATTGGAGAGTGTCGCAGCAGTCGGCCACCCGCGCGAAGGGCTTCAGCCCAAGTCCTGAAGGAGGAGCCCTGTAAGGTACTCACCTTCTCCGTGACCGAGCAGCACAGGATGATCAGGGCCGGGTCCGAGGTGGGCGAGAATCCGGAGGTTTCGCTTCGCCTTGGTCTGCGCGATGGACACTGCGCGCACAAAATCGTCGCCACGAAAATGCGTCGAGCAGCTAAAGGTCATGAGGCGCCCGCCCTTCGCCAACGCCCGGATCGCCAGCGCATTTAACTCGACATATAGATGACCGGCGCGCT
>JBGPMZ010000512.1:0-2980 GCA_041487255.1 Binataceae bacterium (SeqCode)
GTTTAACTGAAGGAACGTTCGAATGCACCGCTTCCGTCTAACGCTAAACGCCAGCCGATGTCTGGCGCGGCTGTCATCAAGTCCGGCGCTCCGATATACGAGTCGAATCCCATTCCGAACCCAGGACGTAAGCGGCAATGGCGGCTGTTGCGGCGCCTGTCTCCGGCCTCGTCATCCCCAACGCTGTCGAAACAGTCAGACGTACGAGCGCCCCTTGGTTCGTGCGATGCCCACCCATCTACGTCATCGCGATCGCCGTCGCCCTGGGCGACGCGTTCGGCAATTTAGGATTCTTCGCTCCGACCTGGATCGCCGTCTCTTTGGCTGCGGCCGCATCCGGTCTCTTCTTGATTCGCGCTCCCGGCATTGGGGTCGCCGTTGCCTCAATCGCGATCGTGGCGGCGATGAGCGAGCCGGTCCATCAGATGATGAGGCCGCCGCCCAATGCGCGGAGCGTTCGCAATTTTACCGAAGGCTCGATGCTCATCATCGAGGGTTGTCTGACGCGCGAATCCGAGCGTTTTCCCGACAAGATGCGTCTCTATGTCGAGGTCGATCGCGCATCAGAGGAGGGTGTTGCGCAACGTCCTGCGCATGGAGTCATACGCCTGACAATGATTCATCCGGGCCTATTTCGCGTCGGCGATCGCTTGCGGTTCCAGGGACGAATTCGATTTCCACGCAACTTTGGCGACCCCGGCGAGTTCGATTACGAGGCTTTCATGAGGCGCGAGAGCATCGACGCCACGATGCTGGCGGTAAAGGGGAGGAATAGCGCCGAAGTCGAAGTAGTAGCGCATCATCGGATATTTCCGGCGAGCGCGATCGAGGACATTCGCGCCCACATCGCGGCGTTCATCGACCGCAACCTCGATGACCCGGCGGCATCCGAGATGCGTGCGCTGATCATCGGCGATCGCGGCGGCATCGACGAAAAAATGCATGAGACGTTCGGGCGCACCGGACTTTCGCATCTGCTGGTGATATCGGGCCTGCATCTGAGCATGGTCGGCGCGGCGGTGTTCGGATTGGTGCGTCTTGCGATGCTGATGGTGCCTGCCATCGCGCTACGAGGGTGGGCGAATAAGTTCGCGGCGATTGCCGCCGGGCTGGCGGTGGTCGCCTACGCCTCGATCGCGGGGCATCACGTCTCGACAACTCGGGCCCTGATCATGGTACTGGCGTATATGTTCGCGGTGGTGATCGATCGCTCGCGCGAGGGCGTGGCAAGTCTCGCGCTGGCGTGCATCATCATATGTACCGCGATGCCGGGCTCCAGCGCTGATATCGGTTTCGAGCTGTCGTTCGCCTCCGTGCTGACGATCATTCTCGGAATGCGTCGCTACGCGGCTTGGCTGGAGCGGCGACGCGCCGAGCGGGCGGGCATTGCAACGTCGCAAGTCGAGCAAGCGCGCGAGTGGGCGCTTGGTTACATCGCGGTGTCGTTCTGGGCGATGCTCGGTGTCGCGCCGCTGACTGCGCTCTACTTCAATCAGTTCTCGGTGGTCGGGCTGGTCGCTAATGCGGTGGTGGTGCCGATCATGGGATTCGGCGGAACCGTGATTGGACTTGCCGCCGCCGCGATTAGCTTTGTCTGGATGCCGTCGGCGGTCGCGCTGTTGTGGATCGCGGGGCGCTTCATCGTCGTCGGCAACCTGCTCGCGTCCTGGTTCGCTGAATGGCCGATGGCCTGGATGCGGGTCTTCACACCGACTTCGATCGAGATCGCCCTCGCATACGCGCTGCTGTTCACCTGGCTGATGTGGCCGCGAGGGCGCGCCACGAATGCGCTACGGCCGCGGATAGATCTGCGTCATGCGATTTTCGCCGGTCTCGCGCTCGCGGTTCTGGTCGACGCGAAATGTTGGTTCGACGAGCGAAACCGCAGTGCAGATCTGCGCGTTACGTTTCTGGCGGTGGGCGAGGGCGATGCCGCGGTGATTCGCTTCCCTGGCTCGCGGGTGATGGTGATCGACGGCGGCAGCGCGTGGCGCGACTTCGACCTCGGCGAGCGGGTCGTCGCGCGATACCTATGGTCGCAGAAAATTATGCGGGTAGATTGGCTCGCGCTGAGCCATCCCGACCAGGACCACTATGGGGGGCTCGATTTCATCGCGCGCAACTTCAGGCCGAAAGAGTTCTGGGACACCGCCGCAGAAAATCATGACGCATCCTATGAGCACCTGCTTTCGACGCTATCCGGACTCAAAGTACCGATCCGCCAAATGGATTCTGCGGCGTCCGCAATCAACATCGATGGGGTCCACGTGGTTGCGATGAACCCTCACGCGCTCGCCTCGACCACCCGCAACAACGCCTCGATGGTCCTACGCCTCGAGTATCGAGGAAACCCAATTCTTTTCACTGGCGACCTCGAGGCGGCAGGCGAACTCGGTTTGCTTAAGTCATCGCGAGATCTTCGCGCGACGATTCTCAAAGTGCCGCATCACGGAAGTCATACTTCATCGTCGGCCGGATTCGTCGAGGCGGTGGATCCGAGGCTGGCGGTAATCTCCGTCGGATATCGCAACCGCTTCCATTTTCCGGCTCCCGAAGTGGTAGATCGGTATCGCTCGCGAGGCGCGCGCATCCTGACAACCGACGACGACGGTGCAGTTGAAGTAGAGGTCGGCCCGCAGGGCAGCTCTATCCGCAGCTATCGGAGCGGAATCCGAGCGCGGGCCACTGGATTTTTTCCCTAGGAACGTTCATGTATACCGCCAGATGTGCATATCAACCTCTGGGAGAAGAAGCAGCTTATGAAACGTCTATCGATGCTCGCGTGTTGCGCTCTGGTTCTGGCGCTTGGTGCCACAATGGCGGCTGCGGCCGACAGCTCCACGACGATCGAAGAAGCCTTCGTCGACGCAGTCGGAAGTTGCGGCGGTTCGAGCAAGGTCAGCTCGCTGCTCGCGACGACTAAGGATCCGGGCCTCTTGCGGGCGCTGCGCTATGCGATAATCGTCGAAGCTGCGGATGA
>JBGPMZ010000513.1:0-2971 GCA_041487255.1 Binataceae bacterium (SeqCode)
CATAGAGCGGAGAAAAAGGCTCCCGCAAATGCATCAACTACGCGCTGGGTTTTCAGCCCATTCTCAAGTATGCGGGCGCCAACGCGAGCGACGCTGCGGTTCGCATAAGCGCGATTGGTGAGATCGGTGACCATGCCGGTCGCCGCTTCGTACGCTTTCCATCCGGTCTTGTAGAGTTCGTTATCCGTCTCGGACTTGAAGGCCCGCAGGGTCACTGCCGCTGGAAGGTCGATCAGCGCTACCTCCGCGAGGGCGAGAAGTCCGGTCCTGAGTTCTGACTTGGTAAGTTCTGATTTGGGCTGGCTCATAGGTAAAAATCCTCCGTCGTCTAAGCTCCGCAACCCACCCGAGTGGGCCATCCGTGCAAGGTCGGTGCCCTTCCGCCGACGCTTGAAAACGTGTGTAGGTCCAACTGCGCAGTTCGCCGATTCCCCGTGATGCTCATCCGCCGCGCATCTCGCCGCCCACATGCTTGTTTGGTGGGCGTACATCGCGTTCGGGAATTCATCTTGAGAACTGCGTCATCCATGCTCGTTACGGTCTGTAAGATGAACTAATGACAGGGGTGGCGCAATGATTAGTGTTACTTAAGATTGTCCCGATTGTGACGAAATGGCGAAAATTAGCGCTGATGGTCCCTGAACTGTCGCCCAGGTGACGAGGGCTTGACAGATTTGTGTTAGCTATTGGTCAAATGTGTTTCTCGCCGATGATGAAACTCCCTCTCTGCGTTGTGGATTTTGTTTGTCGCGATTTTTGTCCGGAGGTACGGTGAACGATCGATCTCAACGATTTGTCATCGGCGTCGTTCAAGCAGCAAGTCGTGAAGAGGGGCATCGTGCCGCAAAACTGAAGCTGAAACGAGGTAGCGCGAGCGGCTTCGTGCGATCGTCGGGGAGCCCTTTAGCGACCTGCCGCAAAGAAAGTCGGGTCAAAATTTACCGCCGCTGCGCCGGCTTCACTAGCGACTTTGCTTCCTCGTCCTGGGCTGGCCCAACGTCACCTTTGGGAGCTGCGCACGCATATGGTAGCTAAGGACTTGTGCTGCGCGAGAATCCACTAGACCCGAAAAGCTTGAAGCGCCTGCGGACGCTCTCGTGGATGAGCCTCGAACAATTGGAACGTCTCGTCAGCGGCGCCGAGGCCCTGCGCATCCGGCGCCCCAACACCATCTTCTCCGAAGGTCAATCCTCCAACCGCGTCTACATCATGCTGTCCGGCGTCGCCAAGCTATCGATTCTCAATCGCGAGGAGCGCGTGTTGGTCGGGTTAGTGGGGCCGGGCGAGGTCTTCGGCGTCTCGTCGCTGCTGCCCAACGCAATTCGCCCGTTTCGATGCGATGCGTTCACCGATTGCACCGTCGCGATCGTGCAGCCCGAGGTCTTCGTCGAAACCACGCTCGGCGTGCCGCGTGAACTCTTAAGCCGCGTGCTTGACGTAACTGTGGGGCGATGGTGGATGATGCTGGTTCGTTACGCCAATTTTGTCGGCTTGGGTCTGCGCGAGCGGTTAGCCGGCGCGCTGCTGGAGGTGGGCAATAAATTCGGTGTCGAGGACTCACGCGGGGTGCTGCTGACGCTCAAACTTACGCATGAAGATTTGGCGGACCTGGTGGGCGCCTCGCGTCAGCGCACCACGGTTCAACTCAAGGAATTCGAAAACGAGCAGGCGCTGATCCGCGATGGGCGCCGGATGATAATCGTGCCGCATCGGCTGCTGCACAAGCGCGAGCAACGCGTCACCGCCGCGGCGCAGATCCAACGGAGCATTCCGAATGTCAGCCAGCAAATTCATCACTCTAAACGGCCTCAGGCTCCACTACCTGGATCACGGAACGGAAGGTAAGCCGCCGCTGATATGCATCCACGGCCTCACCGGTAACGCCCACAATTTCGACGCGCTCGCGCCCCGGCTAAGCGCCAGCTACCACGTGATGGCCCTTGATGTCCGTGGGCGCGGGGACAGCGGATGGACGGCGGGCAGCGAATACACGCCGCAAAACTACGCAGCCGATGTCGCGGGACTCCTCGACGAGTTGAAGATTGAGCGCGTGACGCTGATCGGAACCTCGATGGGGGGAATGATCTCGATCCTCTTCGCTGGTGGCTATCCGCATCGAGTCCAGAAACTGATCCTCAATGACATCGGGCCAGATATCGATCCGGTTGGGATCGCCCGCATCACAAGTTATGTGGGCGAGTCGCCGACCGAGTTCAACAACCTGAAAGAAGTGGCGGCCTACTATCGGGAGAACTACCCGCCGATGCGTAGTATCCCCGAGCCGGAGCTCCTAGAGCAGGTACGGTGGTCGGTCAAGCCGGCGGATAACGGAAAGCTCACCTGGAAGATGGATCCGCAGATCCGCAAGCCGATGCGCACCGCGGCGCGTCCGCTTGACATGTGGGTGCCGTTCGCGCGCATCGAGGCGCCGGTGCTGGTGATCCGCGGCGCCGAGAGCGACATCCTCGCGAGCCGCACGGTGGAGCGGATGAAGTCGGTGGTCCCAAACGTCGAATCGGTGGAGGTTCCAAACGTCGGCCACGCGCCTACACTGATAGAACCTGAGTCGCGCGCGGCGATCACGATGTTCCTCGGGATCGGCTAGCCAATCGCGCGCCGCCGCCGCGGCATCGAGACTTTGCGGCTTGGTGAGCTAGATTGCTTCGGCCGTGTAGTGCTATCGGCAGACTGTACTCTCGCTTCGATTTCTCTTCCCGATTCCTGCTGCGCGACTGACAAATCGTACTGCGTCTGAAGGTTCATCCAGAACTCGGCAGAAGTGCCAATATAGCGTGCGAGCCTTAGCGCGGTGTCGGCGCTGATTCCGCGCTTGCGGTTTATAATTTCGACTATTCGTCCGGAGGGAACCCCCAGCGCGAGCGCTAACCGATTCGCGCTGACGCCGCGCGCCTCCAGTTCGCGCCTGAGAATGTCACCAGGATGGGTTCGGAGTCGTTGAACCGTCAGATCA
>JBGPMZ010000514.1:0-2971 GCA_041487255.1 Binataceae bacterium (SeqCode)
GAGGCGAAAGCCTCGCTCGAGGCGATTCGACAGTTTCCGCTTCCTGTCGTCGCCGCGCTTAATGGCGATGCGATGGGCGGCGGGGCCGAACTCGCGGTCGCGTGTGACTTCCGCATCGCAGCCGCGCATGCGCGGATCGGTTTTGTACAGGGCCGCCTCAACATCTCGACCGCATGGGGCGGCGGCATCGACCTGATGCGGCTGGTCGGCCCTGCGCGAGCGCTGGGGCTCTTGTGCCGCGGCGATATGCTCTCGGGCACCGAGGCGGTTGAGGTCGGTCTTGTCGATGCGGTCGCGCGCGACAATCAATCGTTCGACGATTTGGTTGCCGATTTCATCGCGCCGATTTTGAAACAATCGCCGCAGGTGCTGCGGGCGTTCAAAGCGGTGGCGAGAGGCGTGCGAGCTGGCATATCGCGCGATGAGCTGAACGAGATTGAGACGCGGATGTTCGCGCAGACCTGGGTTCACGAGGACCACTGGGCGGCCGCCGCGAAAATCACCTCGAAGTGGAAGCTGTGATCGCACGGAAAGGGATTCGCATCGTGATTTGAGGCGAATCCCGCGAGATTCGCCTCATCATGAGCAGCACAAGGTTGGACGAAGCCGTTTGTACGATTTCGAGGAAAAGGTGCTAGATCAGTTTCCGTCGGTCGAGTCGAGGAACGCAACAATGAAATCGGCCCATGAAGTACCGTCACCTGCGGAGCCTGTGCAGCGAAAACTGACCACCCCCTCGGGGATCGAGATTCCGATGGTGGCGACCGAGGCGATGCATCGCGGGCAGCTCGAGATGCCGGGCGAGTATCCCTACACCCGCGGCATTTTCCCCGATGGATATCTCGGGCGTCTTTGGACGATGCGCCAGTACTCGGGATTCGGCACGCCCGAGGAGTCCAATCAGCGCTATCGATTCCTGCTTGAACAGGGACAGACCGGGCTTTCCGTCGCACTCGATCTGCCGACCCAATGCGGCTACGACCCAGTAGATCCGATGGCGCGGCCTGAGGTCGGCAAAGTGGGAGTGTCGCTATCGAATCTGCGCGAGATGGAGATCCTGTTCGACGGAATCGACCTCGCCAAGATTTCCACTTCGTTCACCATCAACGGCACCGCCGCGATCATCTATGCGATGTACCTCGCGACCGCGGACAAAGCGGGAGTGCCGCGCGCGAAGCTGACCGGCACTATCCAGAACGACATCCTGAAGGAGTTCGTCGCGCGCGGGACCTGGATTTTTCCAGTGCGCCCCTCGATGCGGCTGGTCGCCGATTCCATCCTCTACGCGAACACGCAGACGCCGCGCTTCAATCCCATCAGCATTGCGGGCGCGCACGTGCGCGACGCAGGATGCAACGCGGTCGAGGAGATGGCGTTCACGCTCGCCAACGGCCTCGCCTATGTCGATGAGTTGCTCGCGCGCGGCGCCGATCTGAACGGCTTCGCGGGGCGGCTGAGTTTCTTCTTTTATGTTCACACCGATTTCTTCGAGGAGGTGTGCAAGTTTCGCGCAGGGCGGCGCATCTGGGCACGCCTGATGAAGGAGCGCTACGGCGCGACCGATCCCAAGAGCTGCCTGTTCCGCTTCGGCGTGGTATGCGGCGGCGCGTCGCTGACCGCGTCGCAGCCGTACAACAATATCGTCAGGGTCGCGATCGAGACGATGGCGGCCGTGATGGGCGGCGCGCAATCGATCTTCACTGCCGCGTATGACGAGGCGTTTCAGATTCCCACTGAGGAAAGCGCGGAGATTGCACTGCGTACGCAACAAGTCATCGCGCATGAGAGCGGGATCGCGCAGACCGTCGATGCGCTCGGCGGCAGCCACTACGTGGAATATCTCACCGACAAGATGGAGCAGGAGATCCTGCGCGTGATGCGCGAGGTCGACGACTACGGCGGCGTCATCAAGGCGATCGAGCAGGGCTACATCCAGCGGCGTATCGCCGAGCGCGCGCGCCAGCGCAAGGAGTTGCTCGACTCGGGCGAGCGCGTCGTCGTCGGCGTCAACCGCTATCAGCGTGACGATCAGAACGGCAGTGTGCGCGAACTGTTCAGGATGGATCCGAAGACCGCGCAGAACATCGTCGCGAAGTTCAATGCGATTCGCGAGAGCCGCGACAATGGCGCCGTCGAGCGCAACCTCGTGCGGCTGAGCGAGGCGGCGACGAAAGACCGCGAGAACCTGATGCCATACTTCGTCGACTGCTGCCATTCCTATGCTACGGTCGGTGAGATGGTGACGACGCTGAAGAAGCATTGGGGAGAATTCCGCGAGCCGACCGGCCTTTAACGATGAGCCTTCAGCATAAGCGGATTCTGGTGGCGAAGCCGGGGCTGGATGGCCATGACGCCGGCGCGAAGATCATCGTGCTGGCGCTGCGCGACGCGGGTGCCGAGGTAATCTACACCGGGTTGCGCAAGACGCCGGAGTACATCGCGCGAGTCGCCATCGATGAGGACGTCGATGCGATCGGACTCAGTCTGCTTTCGGGGGCACACCTGGAACTGGTCGCGGAAACCGTCGAATGGCTGAAGAAGCTCGACGGCGACCAGATCAAGATTTTCATCGGCGGCACGATCCCGAAAGAAGATCGGCAAGCGCTCCTCGAGTTGGGCGTAATCGGAATCTTCACCGCGGAGATGAAGCTTAAGGAAGTCCTCGACTCGATAGACGCGGCGCTCTCTTCCTCAGATTGATTTACTGGTCGCTCTCCCGATACGGCGTTCGAGCTTCATACAGCGCAAGTCGTTCGCGCGCCGCCTTGATCGACGCCTCCACACCCTTCCAGCGTGTCCAGATCTTGATGGCTTGGTTTTCCCATTTGATGGCGTCGTCGAATTTGCCGTCCTCGGCAGATGCGGCGGCGAGCGTATCGACGACGAGGGGCCACCGCCAGGAACTGAGCTCGCAGGCCTTGGTTGCGAGCGCCACTGCCTTGGGACCGTTGCGAAACCTCGCGTCGGGACA
>JBGPMZ010000515.1:0-2963 GCA_041487255.1 Binataceae bacterium (SeqCode)
AATCCGGGAAGTCGTGCGGATTGCGAATGTCTTCGGAGCTGAGCCCTGGATGAATCTTGTTCGCGAGATCGAGAACCTTCTTCTCTTGCAACGCGATGAGCTCCAGCATTAGCCGGTCGACCGCTTCGAGAGCCTCGCGCGTGAATGCCGCCATCGGGAAAATCCTATTCCTAAGCGCCATCCACAAAAACTTCTTCGTTGCTACGCGCCAAGCCTTCGGACGACTTACATTGAGAGGAAAGGGCTTGCGCGCAGGCGGCAAATGCCTAATCCTTTGAGGTCGGGCCAAGGGCCCAGCCGGGAACGAAGCCACGAACAATTCACTGAAAACTACCAAACGAAGCCAAATAACCCTTGAACAACAAGCGTCTTCGCTTTTCATTCGCTTACCATTTGCGCCTCGATCAGCGCTGAGGATGACCCCCGATGGCAACTGAGTTGACCAAACCGGAACGGTTTTTTCAAAAGCGGTTCGGCATGAACGAGCCGGCCTTCGAGCAGATCTTGGGCGCCGCGCTCGAACGCAAGGCGGACTACGCCGACCTCTACTTCGAGTATCGCAATGCAGAGGCGCTCTCGCTCGAAGAGTCGATGGTAAATCACACCAGCAAGAGCGTCAGCCAGGGTGTCGGCGTGCGCGTATGCGCCGAGGATCGCACCGGCTACGCATATTCGGACGAGGTCACCGTCGATCGCATGCGGATAGCGGCGGAGGCCGCGCGCGCCATCGCCGATACTCGCACGCACGAGGTCGCGCCGGTTCAGGTCGGCACGCCGGTGCGCCGTCACAACCTGTACGAGCTCGAAAGCACGCCGCTGGAAATTCCCGTCGAGGAGCGCGCCAAGCTGCTTTACGAAATCGATAAGATCGCGCGCGCCTACGATCCTCGCATCAAGAACGTAATGGCGTCGTTCGTCGCCGAACAGAAGTTGGTGATGATCGTCACCAGCGAGGGCAAGATCGCCGCCGATACGCAGCCGCTGTGCCGCCTCAACGTCAGCGTGATCGCGGAAGAGGGCGCCACACGCCAGATGGGCAGCTTCGGTGGCGGAGGCCGCGTCGAATGGCGCTACTTCCTCGAAGGCGAGAAGTGGCGCGACTATGCGAAAGAAGCGGCGCGGCAGGCGATTGTGAACCTCGGTGCGATCGATGCGCCCGCTGGCGAGAGCATCGTCGTTCTCGCGCCTGGATGGCCGGGAATCCTACTTCATGAAGCAATCGGTCACGGGCTCGAAGGCGACTTCAATCGCAAAGGCACTTCCGCCTTCGCGGGGAAGATTGGACAGCGCGTCGCCAGCGAGTTCTGCACCGTGGTCGACGACGGCACCATCGCGAGTCGCCGCGGCAGCCTCAACGTCGATGACGAAGGCATCCCGACCTCGCGCACCGTGCTGATCGAAAAAGGCATCCTGCGCGGCTACATGCAGGATCGGATGAACGCGAAGCTGATGAAAATGGAGCCAACCGGCAACGGCCGGCGCGAGAGCTTCGCGCATGCGCCGATGCCGCGCATGACCAACACCTTCATGCTGGCGGGCGAGCAGGATCCGAAGGACATCATCAAGTCGGTGCCACGCGGACTGTACGCGGTCAGCTTCGGCGGCGGCCAGGTCGATATCACCAACGGCAAGTTCGTGTTCTCGGCGAGCGAGGCCTACCTCATCGAAAACGGCGAGGTCACCAAGCCGGTCAAAGGCGCAACGTTAATCGGAAACGGCCCTGATGTGCTTACGCGCGTTATGATGGTCGGGAACGACCTCGAACTCGATTCGGGAATCGGGACGTGTGGCAAGGACGGGCAATCGGTGCCGGTGGGCGTCGGGATGCCAACTATTCGCATCGATGGGATCACCGTCGGCGGAACCAGCAACTAATCTTCGAGTAGACAGATGGACTTGAATTTGATCCTCGCGGAATGGGCGCTGGGTGTGGCGAAAAGAAATGGCGCGACCGCCGCGGAAGTGCTGCTCGTCAGCGGCGAGTCGCTGTTGGCGGGCGTGCGGCTTGGCGAAGTGGAGAAGCTCAAGAGCTCGCGCGAGCGGCGGCTCGGACTGCGCGTCTTTCACGGACAATCCTCGGCGACATCTTCGACCGCGGAGATCGAGCAAGACTCGCTGAAGGATTTCATCAAGAGCACAGTCGACCTCGCGAGGCTGACCGCGCCCGACCCATGGTCGGGTCTGCCCGATGCGTCGCTGCATCCGAAATCGTTTCCGGAGTTGGAACTCGAGGACAACGAGCATCGAATAATCGAAGCCACCAAGGCGCTCGAACTCGCGCGCATCGCGGAGAAGGCGGCCCTCGATAGCGATCCGCGCATCAAGAATTCCGAGGGCGCCGAATTCGATTCCGGCACCTATCGCGTCATTTTCGCCAATAGCCAGGGCTTCGCAGGCGAGTATGCCGGCACCAACTATCATCTCGGCGTCGCGCCGATCGCGCAGGACGATAGCGGCATGCAAGTCGGCTATTGGTACACCTCCAGCCGGATGTACCAGGCGCTCGATGATGCGGAGTTGGTCGGCAAGACGGCGGCTAAGCGCGCGCTGCGCCGCCTCGGATCGCGAAAGATCAAAACCACCCGGGTGCCGATCGTGTTCGATCCTCAGATGGCGGCGGGCCTGGTCCATTCGCTGGCGAGCGCGGCGTCCGGTCCTTCATTGTACAAAGGTGCTTCCTATCTTGTAGGAAAACTTAGCCAGAAAGTAGCATCTCCCAATGTCACTCTCGTCGACGATGCCCGGATGCTGGGCGGGCTCGGCTCCAAACCTTTCGATGGCGAGGGGCTGGCGACCAATCGCAAGAACCTGGTTGAAAACGGTGAGCTGAAAACCTACCTGCTCGACAGCTATTCGGCGCGCAAGCTCAGTCTCGCGCCAACCGGCAACGCCTCGCGCTCGGTGGGCGCGCCTCCGGGGGTGAGCACGACCAACTTCTACCTGGTGCCGGGAAAGTACACGCC
>JBGPMZ010000516.1:0-2961 GCA_041487255.1 Binataceae bacterium (SeqCode)
CCCCAGCGCCGGCAGCACCGAGAGCGCGAACTGGCCGAGCAGACCCGCGCCGTACGCGAGGTGACATGCAGGAAACAAAATCAGCAGCGAGGGAAACGCACGCGGTCGGCGGTTGCGCAAAGCCTCAAAGGCCGCGAAGGCCACCAGCAGCAGAACATACGCAGTCAACGGGATCATCCGCCCCGGCATCTTCAGAAACGGCAACGCGACGAGGTAGAAAAGAAACAAACTTGGAATCAGAAAAATTAGCGAGAGGGAGGTCGGCAGCGCCAGGGTATTTTGCCATCGTCCCCGGCCATACTTGAAGGTCTGGCGCATGAACCCGGCCACGTTTTCGCGCCGCGCGTGATACACGATCAGCTCCGGGTCGTGGAGCATCGCGCAACCATCCAGCGCCATCTGCCCGAGCATGATGTTTTCCTCATTGCACACCAGATTGCGCCCGAACACTTCGTCGCGCGCGAGCAGGGACTCGCGTCGAATCGCAAGGTTGCAAAGTATCAGCGATCGATCGTCGGCCGCGCGCAGATGTCCCTTCGAGCGATAGCGCTCCCGGATCGAGGCCGACCCGAATGGCGAGGCGAGTACGTATCCGACGCAATGCTCGAAGGTGTTTCCCGACCTCGGGGTCAAATTCGGTCCCCCGATGACAGCGACCTCGGGGTGCTGCCCAAAAATAGTGAGCGCCCGGGTGAAGAGATCCGGCACGATAGTTACGTCATCGTCGAGGAAATAGACGATGTCGCCTTTAGCCCTTGTCACGGCCAGGTTTCGCGCCTCGGCCGGCGAGGTCTCCGGCAATCCAAGTGGCATCACTCTGGAGTCCGAAGCCGCCAGCTCATGGAGATAGTTCTCGGTGGCCGTATCGGGGCCGTTACAGACGACCAGAAGTTCCGTTTGGGCCGGCAGCTGCGCGGCGAACACGCTGTCCAGACATTTCTTGAGCAACTGCAGCCGCCCGCGGGTCGGGATGATGATGGTCAGCGATGGCGTCAGCGTCGTAACCCCCCCGTTTCTGGGACAATTTCGCACCCAGAGATCGAATCGAAAATCGTTCAGCGGTCTACACAATGCCGTTCGCCCCGTTTTAATAGCAAATTACGTCGAAGCGCTCCAGTAAATCCGATAGGGTGCCGATCGGGCCGCAATCGCGAACGAATGGCCACGCGTCAGCTTCACAGCACTGATTTGATCGCATTCGCGGCCGCGGCGACGTCCCTGCCCAGCGCCAGCCGATAGCACTTCGCGCGCCGCGCCAGGCCCATCGCGGCCCCCAGCCGGTATGCGGCGATGCGAGCTTTGCCGGCTGCCTCCGAGGCGCCGTTGCGAAGAAAAAACTCCACCACCTGCGGCAAACCGAGGCCGAAGACCAGGTTCGCGGCCAAAGCGGGTAACGCCTTCATCGCTCCGATCGGATCGATCCACGATTCATCACCATTGCGTCGCGCTCCGATGATGATGGCTACCGGGTCAGCCTCGGGCGCGATCCGGTCGCGGAAGTACTCGATGTCGAGTAGCGTCTTGGGTTCGCGATTACGCCTGCGCATCGTGCGCACGTACCGAGGATCGATTGCGTCGCCGCCGTGCCGCAGACCGACGCGAGTCGGGAACGCCAGCATTTTCCCGCGCGATATCAGCGGGGTATCGTCGGAAAGGATTTGCACCTCGGGACTACGCAGCATCTCCATGCAAAGGGTACTTTTTCCGCCGCCTTCGGGGAGCAAAACCAGGGCTCCTTTGCCACCGATCGCGATACCTAGCGCATGCACCCGATGAATCCGCCGCAGGTCGTGCAGCTCGCCCACCCTGGAGAGACATAGAAGGTAGGCGATTTCGTAAAGCAGGTCGGGATTTTCCGACCAGACCTCGCCCTCCTCGCGCGCGAAGTCATAAATCGCCAGGGCCTCATGATGATAATCGTTGTAGCGGACACTTCCGTGATCGTAGATCACTGCATTGGGCGTGATCTGACTCGCGAAATCGACCGGAATTCGCTCCCACGGAGGCCTGCCGAGCACGCACTCGACGCTGACGATGGGTCCCGGCGACGGCGCCGGCGCCTCGAAATAGCCGAAATCGCGCCCGAGGTTGTCGAGCAACTCCGGGGAGGAACTCGATACCCTTAGACCGACACCATAAATGTCAAATTGGATGAACTGCGGGGCCGGCGCTCGGACTGCGGCGACACTTTCCACTCCTGATTACCTCGCCGGATGGCATCATGCTGGTTTGAGCACTCGGTGGCAAGTTGGAGCGGCCCGCACCCAAATTCGGCGGAGGCGCAGCGCTGATGCTGCATCAACCGGTGCGCGGTCACGCGCTCAGCAGTCCTTTGAAAATCGCCATTCTTGCGAGAACGTCGCTGCCATAGTCGTGCCCGGACGTAGTGCTGTCGGGATCTTTGCCGGCGGCTATGGAGCGCGCCACGTTTCCTTGTCCGGTATTATACGCGGCTGCGATGGCCTTCGGATCGGCAATGCCTTTGCCGCTAAGGTACTGCCGCTTTTCCGCCAATATCTGGGTCCCCCGCTCGATAGACTCCGGTACCTTGGCCTCCGTCCATGATGCGCAGAAGGCCGGATCGGTACCGATGTCGACCTGCATGATGCCGAAGCCGTGATACACAGCGTCGTGAAAGTCGCCTTTGATGTTTCGCAAATTGGTCTCCCGGCTCCCGATCGCCAGAAGAAGCTCCACCTCGAAACGATGGTTCCTGGCAGCCGCCTGAAAGTGCAGGAGCCAGCCATCGTTCCGTACGCGTTGGAATTGTCCCTTCAAGTCGTTTTCGGTCCAGTTCGCCATCGCTCGCCTCCTGACCGCCCGGTCGCAACTCTGACAACCGGTAGTGGAACCTCAACTAGCTCAACTTGGCGAATCTGGCAAATCGTCCGATGATCCCCGGCGCTTCACCCGAGCGCCTAAGCTTCGATAGGCTAAGGCGATGAAAGTCGCGATCATCAC
>JBGPMZ010000517.1:0-2957 GCA_041487255.1 Binataceae bacterium (SeqCode)
AAACTCGCGGCGGAAATCTAGCGCGTGAGGAAAAACCACGGCCGGAAGATGAGGCGGAAGTTGCTCCGCCCGGTCAGCGGTTCGGTCATCGCCACCGAGGCTTGCATCTCCGCGAGGCGCGCATCGTCGGGCTCGCTGCCGAGGATGCGATCCCAGATCCGATTGGTCACGCCGAAGATTTGCTCGGGGGCCTGAAAATGGTGCGCGAGGTGGCGCATGCGCATGCGATTCTCCAGCGCGCAAAGCGGGCGCGCGAAGTGGATCCGGTAGTGGAGGAATTCGTAGCCGAGGAAGCCCGTGACGATGCCGAGCCAGATCGTGGTCGCGGGCGTCAGGCCGCAGATGCCGAAGATGATCGCCGACACGATCGCGGTCGGGAGCCATGCGCCCACGGTGAACACCGCATTGGGGTCGCGATGATGCCCATCATGCAGCGGCGTCGCGAAGGTGGTGAAGATGTGGCTCAGGACGCCGTGAATCGCGTATTCGATGAACGTCCACGCGAACAGCCCGAGCGCAAACATCGCGAGGTAGAGCAGCATCGACGCGATCCTACGGCGGCGGATGAGTGCGATCAAACGACTGGTAGCACAGACTTCAGTCGGTGATTTGAAGAAAGGCCACAGACTAAAGTCTGTGCTACCAGGATATGCCGCCCTTGACTCCATAGTTCAATATTAGAATAGTACATTCCTGATGTACGAGCGCGAGGAGGTTCCTCCATGAGGTACGATTCCAACAACCAATTCCTCAACGGCAACTATGCTCCATTTCGCGAGGAGGGCGACGAGTTCGACCTGCTCGTCGAGGGCGAAATTCCCCGCGACCTCGACGGCTCGCTCTATCGCATCGGGCCCAATCCGCATTATCCGCCGCAGGGCCGCTATCACTGGTTCGATGGCGACGGGATGATCCATGGCTTCACGCTGCGCGACGGCAAGGCCTCGTATCGCAATCGCTACGTGAAGACCTCGGGGCTCGCGGCCGAGATGCGTGCGGGCAAGGCGCTGTTCGGCGGGCTGGCCGAGATGCCCAAGGAGATCGGCCCCGAGGGTCCGTTCAAGAACGCCGCCAACACCAACATCATCGGCTATGCGAATCGGCTGCTGGCGCTATGGGAAGGCGGCTTGCCGCACGAGCTCACGCCGGTGACGCTCGAGACCGTCGGGCCGTACAACTTCTGTAATCGCCTCATCGGACCGATGACCGCGCATCCGAAGTTCGATCCCAAAACCGGCGAGCTGTTGTTCTTCGGCTATCAGCCGGTCCCGCCCTATGTCACCTGGCGTCGCGCCGATGCCAGCGGGAACCTCATCGAGACTCATCCGATCGACACCGGTCTGCCGGTGATGATGCATGACTTCGTCACCACCGAGAACTACGCGATTTTCTTCGTGTGCCCGTCCGTGTTCCGGCTCGAGAACGTCGCGCAGGGCAAGCCGCCGCTGGTGTGGGAGCCCGACCAGGGCACGCGCATCGGGGTGATGAATCGCAAGAGCCTCGAAGTGAAATGGTTTACGACCGAGGCGTTCTTTGTCTTCCACTTCCTCAACGCCTACGAAGAGGGCAATGCGGTCATCGTCGATTTCTGCCGGATGCCGAGCCTCGACATGACGGGCAACGGGCCGAGTGGACAGCCCCAGCCGTATCGCTTCGCGCTCGACATGAAAGAGGGCGGCGTGAAGCAGACGCAGATCGATGATGAGGTGAATGAGTTCCCGCGCATCGACGATCGCCTCGCGGGTTTCAAGCATCGCTACGGATACTTCGGGGCCTCGCGTCCGGCCTCGGGATTTGGCTTCATGAGCCTCACCAAGCGCGATTATCAGAGGAACACTTCCGAGACATTCTCACTCGGGCCCAACACCAATCCGAGCGAGCCGGTGTTTGTTCCTCGCGCGCACAAATCCGGCGAGCGCGACGGATGGTTGCTGTCGGTTTGGTACGATGGGAACAGCAATCGGAGCGAACTGGTGATCCAGGATGCTGCGGACTTCGCTTCGAAGCCGGTCGCGCGGGTGAAGCTGTCGCATCGCGTGCCGTTCGGCTTTCATGGCAATTGGGTGGGGGCATAGACCTAACCCCCGACCCCTTCCCTTAACCTCACCCCGGCGAGGACGCCGCACCCTCTCCATAAAATGGAGAGGGACAAAAGGAAGGAGGACAGTTCTGTAGGGAAGGGGAACCAGAGATGAAGAAGGGAAGAGTCAAAGAAAGCGCGACGATAGCGGGGGGGCGGCGCGAGGCCGCCCCCAAGCGCATCAAGGCGTCGCTCGAACTCGCGCTGCTGGGCCTCATCGCCGAGCATCATCCGTGCTCCGGCTATGACTTGGTGCAAGCCTTCCGCGCCTCAATGGTGCATTACTGGCACGCACACCCTGGACAGATTTATCCCACCCTGGAGCGGATGGAGCGCGACCGATGGATTGCAGGCCGCGAGGTCATCCAGCGCGGACGCCCCAACAAACGGGTCTACTCGATCACCGCCCACGGCCGCCGCACGCTGCTTGAATGGCTCGCCAGCCCGTACGAGCCGGCTAAGATGAAGAATCCGCCGCTGCTCAAGAGCCGCTTCTTCGGACATCTTGGCGCTGACGGCGCGCGCGCGAAGTTTGCCGAAATGGGCCAGGCGATGGGGTCTTACCTCGCAGTGCTGCGCGGCTACGATCGCGCCATTGCGGAACACGGCGGAGCTTACATCAGCATCAATCAGATGTTCGTTTACTTTACCCTGCGGCGCGGAATCGAGTTCGCCAAAAGTGAGGTCGAGTTTTGCGACTGGGCGATGGCCGAGATCGAGCAGCATCGCGAGTTGTTCGCAGATGGTTCCGCGACCTCATCCGCGGTCCGGTCGGAGCCGCAGCAGGCATCGCGCCGCCGCTAAATCTAAAGTGCTACTTTCATTTTGAGTTCGCATCATCGGCGCTCGATTCGTGCGGCGCTCTGCCCTCATACTC
>JBGPMZ010000518.1:0-2955 GCA_041487255.1 Binataceae bacterium (SeqCode)
AACGCGTCGCGGAACTGGTGCAGCGGACCAATCAGCTAAATTTTTCCGGGCGCAAATATTCGCGCGACGAGCTGAAGAATGTCATCGCCAATCCGACTCTCGGGAAGTACGTCCTCCGCGTCAGCGACAAGTACGGATCGTACGGCACGGTCGGCTTCTGCCTCGTGAAGCATCAGCCCGAGACGCTCGAGGTGCTCGATTTCATGCTGTCGTGCCGGGTGCAGTCGAAGTTCATCGAGCAGGCGCTGTTCAGCCATCTGCTCGCGCATCACAATCCCGCCGGCGCGAAAGCGATTTGGGTGAACTTCAAAAAGACCGACCGCAATACGCCGGCGCATAATGTACTGCGCGCGATCGGCTTCCAATCCTGCGCCGCGGCCGGTGGTGGGATCGATCACGGAATGATCTTGCGCACCGATGAGCCGCTCAAATGCGACTTCATCACTGTGCGATGCTCGGCGCGCGAGGGAGCGATCGCATATGACGAGAACGCCGGCCGGGCCGGCGTAGAAGCGAGGGCCTCGAGCAATGGCGCAGCTTGAACCCGGCGCCCAAGCGGCACAATCAATCGGCGCGATGGATCCCGACTCGCCACGGATCGTCCCGCGGCTGGTCAAGTTTGTCATCAGCCTCGCGTTCTATGTCGCATCGGAGAGCTGGCGTGTGCTGCTGCGCGTCTTGGGAAAGACCCCGGCGCCCGGCGCGATCGTCATCTACTATCATCATGTGCTGAACGATGAGCGCGCGCGATTTTCGCGTCAGCTCGATCATCTTCAGCGCTGGACCAAACCGCTGCCAACCGACGCCGGCGGACCGCTGAGGCCCGATGCGCGCTATTCGATGCTCACGGTGGATGACGGGTGGAAGAGCTTCGCGGACAACGCGGTGCCGGAAATCGAGCGGCGCAATATACCCGTCACGATCTTTGCGATATCGCATCGGCTGGGCCAGAGCGTCGACGATATCGAGTTCGACCGTCTGGTCACCGCCGATGAGCTGCGCGCGCTGAATTCGCGTCTGGTTACGATTGGTTCGCATACCGCCACGCATGCGAAAATGGCGACGCTCAGCGCGCAGGATGCTCTCCGCGAGCTGCGCGAATCGCGCGAGAAGCTGGCCACGATCCTCGGGCATGATGTCACTACGTTCTGCTTCCCATACGGCGCGTATACCGATGAGCTAATCCCGATCTGCCGCGAGGCCGGCTACGAGCGGATATTCACCTGCGTACCGACCATCGCGGATCCATCGCGTTTCGTGCTGGGAAGGGTGCGCGTCGATCCGAGCGACTGGCCGCTGGAGTTTCATCTCAAGCTGATGGGTGCGTATCGATGGCTTCCGATGGCGATCGCGTGGAAGCGCATACTTCTGTCGCCGATTCGTGGAAGCTCGCGCCGCGAGACGCAGATACCCGATACTCCTGTCGTTCGAACTAGTTCGCATGGTGCGGAGCTGACTGAATCGCCGCGCTGATACCGGCTCGCGCGGCGATCAGCGGCGAGGCGGGCGGCACGCTGAAGTCGCCACGCGCGGGGTTCACCCACATCGGATCGTTCGCGATGTCGTCCGCATGCCCTGCCATCTTCCAGGCCGCAAAGTCATAGCGCTGGTTCTCGAGGAAGAAAGTTGCGGGCGGGCCCCATACGTTGTGGGAGAAGTCGCCGCCTTCCTTCGCATCGAGGATCGCGTGCGTCGCGTTCGCAATCGCGTTGTATTGAGCCGTCGCCGGATGGATCAGATACAGTCCCGTGAACACGTTGTAGATCGAATTGTTGAAGATGCGCGCGCCCGTGCTGTCGACGTCGATCTGGATCCCCGAACCGCGGCCGGGCCGCGTCCCCGGCACATTGTAGACGAGGTTGTTCTCGATCAGCGCGCCCGAGCAGTACTCCTGATAGATCGCGTTGGTGTCGAAGCTGTCGTGCACGATGTTGCCGCGTACGATGTTGCCCCTGGAATTTTTCATGTCGAGGCCCGAGTGATTGAACTCGCTCACGTCATTGTCGAGTAGCTGCGCGTTGTCAGCGGCCTGGCTGTTGATGCCGTTGCCGTGGTTGCCGGTGAACGAGACCCGGTTGTGCTGGAAAATCGGCGCGGTCGGCATCTCGACGTGTTGCGAGTAGTGGATGCCGTTGTGGTAGCTGCCGTCGTCGATGTGGCCGGTGCCGGTCTGAGTCACCGTGCAATTGCGTACGACGATTCCGGTAGAGCCCTCGTCGCCCTCATCGTTGCTGAAGAAGTAAAGCCCGCCGCCCGCGGTGCGCTCGAAGGTGATCCCGTCGACGACGATGTTGCTCTTCTCGCCGCCGTTGCCGACCACATTCATGCCGAAGGTTCTGGTTGCGGCCTCGATGATATGCGCGCTCGGGTCGGAGCCGTCCGGCATCCAAAGTGAAAGCTCGTTCGACGTGGGATCCCACATCCAGCTTCCCGGTTCCATCGGACCTACGGCGCACGAACCGCTTGGCGCGCAGGTCGAACCGCGCGGGCAACACGAGTGAAGCAGACCCCAGCCGGGACGCCCATCGATATAGACGTTGCCGAGCTTTTCCGAGTGGGCGCGATAAATCGCACCATCAGCATGAGTCCATCCTTTAATGATGTCGCTGCCGTTGAGGATCGGTTGCGGACCGTTTCCGTATGCGCTGAAGGTCACCGGCTTTCCTGGCGCACCGCCACGATGGGGCTCGAGGGTTTCGCGCCACTCGCCGCCACGCTTGAAGTACACGGTATCGCCGGGCTCGAAGGCGAGCGCATTCACCTTCGCTACGCTGCGCCATGGCGTAGCCGCGCTGGTGCCGGAACCGGCATCATCGCCCGCAGGATCTACATAAAAGGATCGCCCCTGCGCTTGCGCATACGCGGCCCAAACCAACGATGCGATCGCAAAAATCCCGGGCAAAAGAATTCGGTGAGAATACCGCGAAATGGTGTGAGGCATCTGCATGGGCCGGT
>JBGPMZ010000519.1:0-2949 GCA_041487255.1 Binataceae bacterium (SeqCode)
GCGGGCGTCCTCGCTCGCCGGTGGTGGAGCACCACGTCATTCATAAAGCGCAGCAATTCCGCGGATAAAGTGGCTTTGTTTCGTCATTTTTCGATAGTCGATGCCTTTGTCGGAGTGGCTTTGTTTTCGTCATTTGACGTTTGAAAGGCGTCCCGGTCGAAGTCCATCGTGGAACGCTCAAGGCTACTGCTACGAAGCTGGCGGTGGGTTTGTTTTTGCACCTTTGTGACTGGCAATTGCACCGAAGGAAGAGGTAATTCGTCTTCTCTTCGGCTCCGCTACCGCCTGCCTTCATGATTACAGATCGTCGCCTCTTCGTCATCATGAGGCGATGTCACGCGGGCTCCTCGGCAACGATGCCACTCTCGACCTCCGACATCACGATGATCGTGGCCGCGATGAAGAGCAGCAACGCGCCGAATGCGATCGCATAGCGAAGTCCGATCAGATTGCCCATGAACGCGCCCAGCAATGCTCCAATCAGCCCCGCGCCGAGGCCCAGGAATCGGACACCCGCAACGACGCGCCCGAGCATCCGCGGCGGTGCGATCTTCTGAATGAGGCTTAGCTGCGTGACGAAGTAGATGGTGCCGAAGGAGTCGCCGATCAGTTGCTGTCCGACCAGCAAAGTCACGCTGATTAGCCCCGGGCCATGCGCGAACGTGAGTAGACCGAATCCCAGTCCCATGGCCGCGAGACCCAGTCCCATCGCGCGACCGATGCCTAATTTTTCCGTCGTGCGCGTCGTCAGCGCGGCGCCGACGAACGACGCTGCTCCGCCGGTCGCATAGATCATCCCAAGCGGACCCGGCTTGAAGCCCAAGTCGTTGATGAAATACAGCGCATAGACAGTGCTGAAGATTCCTTGCGCGATGGCGCCGACTGCCGCGCTCGACGCGATCGCGAGCAGCCGCGAGTCCTCCGCGATGCATCGCGCGCCATCGAGGATTTCCCGAGCGAGGCGCGAATCCTTGCGCCGCGTCGGCGTCTCCTCGGGCTGGCCAATGAGGCGCAGAAAAATCGCCGAGAACACGAACGATACCGAATCCATCGCGATCGCGATTGGCGCCGTGAGCCACTGCACCAGCCATCCCGCGAGCCCGAACGCGCCCATCTCAGCGACCGCCTCGGTGGCGCTCAGGATGCTGTTGGCCTGCGTGATCGCGTCGCGTCCGACCAGAGTCGGCAGATACGCGCGATAGCCGACGCTGAACAGAATGTCCGCGAACGAGGTTAGGAACATCACGAGGTAGACCTGCCGGATGCGCAACATGCCGAGCGCGGACGCCGCGGGAATCGATGCGAGCAGCGCGATATTCGCGAGGTCCGCTCCAATCATCAGCGGACGCCGCCGCAGGCGATCGGTCCATACGCCCGCGAAGAGGCTGAAGAGCAGCGCAGGCACCGTGCGCCACACCGCGAGCGCCGCCATTTGCGCCGGCGTCGCATGCAACGCGATCACCGCGAGGAAGCTGATCGCGACCGCGCCGACCTTGGAGCCGAACTCCGAGATCGTCTCGCCGGTCCACAGCTTCATGAAGTCGGCGTGCCGAAAAAGGCTTGGAGGTTTCGCCGTCTGCTTCGCATCAATCGGCGATGCGTCCGGCGAATCGAGATTCGTAGTTGAGTTGTCCATGAGTCCCATCGCGCCAAAATGAAAAAGCCCCGAGCTTCGAAGCGCGGGGCTTTGGTCCGTTTCGAAATTCGTTAGTCGGTATGTGGCTTGATGGTTGGCATGAGACTCTCTCCGAGTCGCCGCGATAATAATCAGCGCGCACGAGCGACGCAAACCCCCTTGCGCAGGTCGAGCACCTTCCCTAATCACGATCCTATGCAATACGCATTCGATGTCGCTAACTTTGGACCCTATGCCGACCCGCGCGTGCTCGCCGACCTCGCGCATCGCGCCGAGGACTCCGGCTGGGACGGCTTCTTTATCTGGGATCATATTCAGGTCTCGTGGCCCGATACGGTTGGCGATCCGACGGTGCAGCTCGCAGCGATCGCGATGGCGACGACGCGTATCAGGTTCGGCGCATTGGTGACGCCGCTGCCGCGCCGCCACCCGTGGAAGCTCGCGCGCGAGGCCGCGACGCTCGACCATCTCTCCGGCGGGCGGCTCATCCTCGGCATCGGGCTCGGCAGCGATGTATTCACGGAGCTGAGCACCTTTGGACATCCGACCGACGATGTGGTGCGCGCGGAAGTCCTCGATGAGGGCCTCGCGATCGTCAGCGGACTACTAAGCGGCGAGTCTTTTTCATTCGCGGGCAAGCACTACACCGTCAAGCCGACGCAGTTTTTGCCGAAGCCGATTCAACCGCGCATCCCAATTTGGATCGCGGGGACCTGGCCGCGCCCGCGACCGTTTCGGCGCGCCGCGCGCTATGACGGCGTGGTGCCGATGTCAGGCAACATCGAAAAGGACCTCAGCACCGACGACGTCCGCGCAATCGCGAAGTTCATTGCGCAGAATCGCAAAGACACCGGGACCTTCGACATCCTGCATGCGGGCGACACCGCGGGAAAATCCAGGCGCGAGGCTGCCGATATCGTCGCGCCCTTCATCGAAGCCGGTGCGACCTGGTGGAGCGAAGCGCCGCTACCATGGAAAACGACGCTGGAGCAGGTTCGCGCGCACATCGCGGCCGGCCCGCCACGGATTTGAGCAGCGTTACGCGAATTTGAGAACTATCTTCCCGAAGTGCTCGCTCGCCTGCATCATCCGATGCGCCGCGGCCGCTTCCGACGCCGGCAGCACTCTGTAAATCGGCGGACGCAACCTGCCTTGCTCCAGCGCCGGCGCATTCATGTTCACGAATGCGCTGACGATCTCCGCCTTCTCCGCTTCCGAGCGGCTGCGCAGCGTCGAGCCCATGATCTTCAAATGCTTGCGCAGCACCGGCATCAGATCGATCTCGCTCTTGTTGCCCTTCATCAGCCCGATCA
>JBGPMZ010000520.1:0-2947 GCA_041487255.1 Binataceae bacterium (SeqCode)
ACGGCGCCGAAATAAACGGTCGATCCGTCAGTGGGAGAAACCACCATCGCCTGGTCGTAGAATGACTGTGCGAAGTTGAGGACACCCTTACCGTCGATGGTGACGCCATTGGCGCTGAACGATGGCACGGTCGGCGCCGCGGGCAGCGTGTTGGGGTTCCAGGTTACGCCGCCGTCGAAGGATACAAACAGCCCCGCGAATTCGGACCCGTCCGGCGCGCCGATCATCGCATAGAGTACGCCGGCGGTCGGATTATCGGGCCCGATCGGCGATCCCACTTTAGGACCGACCGCCAGGCTTTGGCGGCCCTGCGGAAGACCGGGCAGGCCGGCCGCATGGAACGTGGTGCCGCCGTCGTTGGAATAGTAAATCGTGTTGCCACTGATCGCGGAGTTGTTTCCATCGATGGCGACGTACACATTCTGCGAATTGGTGGGATCAACCTTGACGTCATCGGCGGGGCAGGGTGCAGTCCCATCGCCGAACAAGTCGCAGAACCCGAAGTTAGATTCCGGCTTATGCGCAAAGGTGCTGCCACCGTCGGTGGAGAGCCATAAACCCGCGACGCTGGTGTCGGTCTCGAACATTCCGGCGTCTGATCGGTTCCCGCTAAAACCGCTGGTCGTACCGGCAAAGATTCGCGGCGTGCCTGGAGTGGTTGTGTCGAGCGCGATCGAAGTAAAGGCCGCCCTCCCGAAGGCTCCACCAAGCGGTGTCCAATGCTGCCCTAGATCGATGGACCTGAACATTCCGGAGCCGTACAACGAGTCGATGGAACCGTTGCCTTCGCCGGTGCCGACGTAGATCGTGCTCGGCATCGTTGTGGTATCGAGCGCTACTGCGCCGATGGCCTGAGTGGGTTGGGCATCGAACACCGTGGCAAAGCTCAGGCCGCTATCAGTGCTAACCCACAATCCGCCCGACGCGGCGCCCGCCACGATCACCCCGTGCGAATCGGCTGCGACTGAGGTAATGCGGCCCGTCATCTGAACATTGCTCCCGATGGGCACCCCGGTAAAGTTTGCTTTCGCAGACATCGGCTGCGGTCCGATGAAGTTCCACAGATCTCCAAGGAGCGCGGGCACCGCAGCGCCGAAGCCGAAAAGGCCGCCTGAAGCAGCGCTCGAGGCACCCGGCCGCCGCGACTTCATCGTGCGCTCCATCGCGCGCATCGCGGATACTGCTTGCGGGATCGCTTGCGCCGGCATGCCGTATTGAAGTCCCTGCCGTGAGGCCAGATACAGCTCGCGCCGTTCGCGCTGAGATCGGGTCAGGGGCAGGCGAAATCGCTTGGTGCTCGCGTGCTCGGAAGCTCGCGTCCCGCGCAGCCAAACCGACCGGCCGGAACTGTCGACCGAGAGCAACGCGAGAGACGATATAATTGCGAGGCAGCCCAGAAGGATGAACCGTCTCGACCGATGGGCAATGGAGTGATTGATATGCCGCAAAGCTGACGCTACACCTCCGGCAGGAATTACGACGGGTTGCCGGTCACCACTCGAGTTCTCTAGAACAGGGGTAATTTACTAGCCTACAGCGCCGGAAAGATACGAATGTGACGTTTGGCCCAAGAAAACAGGATACCTAACGATATACCAGCAGGAATTGGCCCTCCGCAAGTTAGGGAATGCGACCGGGTCATCACCGCGCAAAATCTGACTCGCCTTTTCTACTTCCCGACCCTGTTAGAAGATTCGTGCCGAGGCATTCTGGAGAAGGACTCTGTCCGACTGAGCCTCGAAGGGCTCGCGAAGGTCCGCGCCGTGCGCTATATGCCATCGAGCGGAGTGATGGAAACTGCTGTGCCGCTTCCTGGGCGCCTCGAACCGGTCGAGCGGTTTCCGAAACTCAATGATACGGCAGCGTATCAGGCCATGATCAGCGCGCGGTCCAAGTCAACGATTTGATTGCGCGGATGGCCGATAGCACGTCGCTGGGGAGGGGAGAAAGCGATGTTCAGTCGTGTCCGAGCCTGGTCGGTTTTGCCATCCGCGAGTTCTGGCGCTCGCACTTTCGGCGACTGGCGGCAATCTCAGCCGCACTACTCGGGGCAGCGCTGCTCGCTACCACGCTGAGCGGAACACCCATACTCCTGGGAATAATCGCGCGGCTCTACCACGGATCGCTCCCGCACAAGGTATGGGCGGTCGATAGCCAGGGGAGACGGGTCTCGATCAAACGTGGATGGCCATCGGGAATAGTTCCCGAAGCAGCGCCGGTCCTCCCGAACATCGATTTCGAAGCTACCGAGAACTACCTCGCGGGCCAGAACGCCCCCTATTGGAACGGGAGTTTTCCCGGCTTCTTCCTTCGGCGCGAGGCTAACTGTTCGCTGACCGCCTTCGCCGCACTTGCGACCACCAAGAGCGGCTCTCCACTCATGCCGAATTATCAGGATGTTCTTCACGCGCAGGCCCGAATCAATACGCCGGCGGACCAATGGCCGAACGGATGCAACGATTCCACCCTCGGGCAGCCGTCCAGCTATGTAGCTCTCGAGCAGGCCGATAGCGGGGCCTATTACCTCGCGTTGGCAGTCTTCTACCATCTGTTCAGCTCGAAGAATGCCGTTACGTTGTTTTCAGTTGACAATTCTTTTACATCGCTCACCGCGGCGGGCACTCTGGCGACGCCTCAGAAGCCGGGAAGCCTGGCCTCGGTCGACGTCACCGGCGATGGCAAGCCCGACCTCGTGGTACTTAGCAACGAACCTGCCATCCTGGGTGCGACGCTTTCCGTATTTCCGGGCAACGGGGACGGGACGTATGGCACCCGAGTGGACTACGCGACCAGTTTGGCCACTACTTACTTCACTGTCGATGATGTCAACGGCGACGACGCAGTCGATCTGATCCTCATTGGTGCTTCCATCTCCGGCACCTTTGGCGCGCCGTCGGTCCAGGTCTTTCTGAATGATGGCCACGGAGCGTTCGGAGCACCGATCGAC
>JBGPMZ010000521.1:0-2943 GCA_041487255.1 Binataceae bacterium (SeqCode)
CGACGCTGCGGATTTCGTTTCCAGAGGCGACATCGTCGTAAATCTCCATCAGGATTTCGAGCGCGGGGTTGTACGCAGCGCAATATGCCTGCTTGAAGGATTCCTTGCCTTCCTTATCTAGGGATTCGTATACCGCCAGCATTCCGTTTTCCGAAATCATCGTCGAGATGGGTCCAGTTACAGATTCGGCGGAGTCTACGAAAGCCTGCTCCGGCGATTGGCCGTGGCTGATGAACCATAGATAGAGCGTCTCGACTATGCCGTGCACCGCGCCGAGTAGAATCCCCCGTTCGCCGAAAATGTCGGACTTGAACTCGGATTCCAGCGTGGTCTGAAAGATTTCCGGCGCGCCGATAGCTACCGCCCATCCGAGCGCGTAGTCGGTCGCCTTTCCGTTGACGTCCTGCTCGATGGCGAAGCTGGAGTTGATGCCCGCGCCGTCGATCTCTCGGCCCTGCTCGTACAGGCGACGGACCGACGGGCCCATCCCTTTCGGACATACGGCGATCACATTGATGTTTGGCGGAAAGGACTCGCCGATGTTTCGCAGATGGCCGAGCAGGAACCCGTGCGATAGACCGAGTGTTGCTCCCGGACGGATCGCTTTGAAGATCGCCTGATGTTCTTCGGCCTGAGCGGCATCGGCGATGAGCAGGATAACCAGATCCGATTCCGCGATGACCTCGTACATTTCGCCAAGGGTGCCCGAGGCCCGGTCAAACCCCACGGCCTCTGCCGCAGGTATGGATGAGGAGTTTTTTCTCAGCCCGACTTTTACTTTGATGCCGGTTCCGACCAGCGAATCGCGCAGATTGCGCGCCTGGGCCGGCCCTTGGGATGACCACCCGATCACTCCGATCTGTTTGATGCCGGCAAAAGCCTCGGGCAGCTTTGGGAATAGATGGCGTTTTCCTTCGACGATAGATTCCTCCCTGTCGGCGAGGAGAATTTTCTCTTTTTTGAATATGCTGGTGCTGAAATCGAGACTCATCGCGTTGTTGCGCTCCGTAGGATTTGGAGACTTGGACTCGGTGATTATTGTCAAAATGAACCGCACGAAACCAGCCGCACCTTCCCCGAGGCTGGTGTAGAGGAACATCAATCGCTAGAAATGGACCCATCATGATTAAGCGATTCGACCACCTCGATGTGGCCACCAGCGACCTCAACGATGCCGCTTCGATCTACGAGAAGAACTTCGGCTTCAAGGTGACGCGCTCGGGAGAGCATGCATCGGTGACGATTGGCGGCGCGGAGATTCGGCTCGCGTCCGGCGCGTCGGTCGCCGATGCCATCAAGGCGAATGGCGAAGGGATGTTCGCGCTGTGGCTGGAGGCAGATGACCTCGATCAGGTCGTCGCAGCGCTCACGAGGGCAGGCATCGCAAGCGGCGCCGTTAAGAAGGAGGCGGGGCAGCGAATCCTCGCCGTCGATCCCAAGATCGCTAATCAGGTTCCATTGTTCATCTTCGATCGGAAGGGCTAGCTCTCAGCCCAACTCGGTGCGGCGGCGCGTGAGGATGAGTGCGGTGCCGACCGTTATCGTAATCGCGAGGATCAGGTACACGATGCCGAAGAGCCTTTCGCCGGAGGTCTGCGCGGGTGGATTGAGTTGCGTGTAGAGCACCAGATTCACCATGACGTACGCCGCGTATAGCCATCCGAGCATCATGGCGTAGCGCCTCATCCTCCATATTCCGGCCGCATAGAAGAGCAGAATGAGTCCCATCAGCGGGCCGAGAATCAGATTCGCCGTTCCCGTTTGGCGGATACCGAAAAACACCAGGCCGGTCGTCGGCCCTTCGAGGTGGAGCGGTTTGAGGATGTCGGTGATTGCGAGGATGGCAAACAGGATCGCAATGGTGGTTAGCAGCGTGCCGCGCTTCGATTCTCCCATCGTCAGTCCCTCCCCAGGGAAGTCTAGATAAGCCTCGCCTTAGAGCTCCGGCAAGAACGCCGAACGCACCGCTTCCTCGAGCTTTCGCGTCAGCGTCTTGCGATCGCCGCTTTTCAGGTTCTCGGTCGGGATCCGTGGCAGCAACGTCATCCGCATCCTGCCGCCCGGCACCGGGACCTTGGCCTCGCGAGGAAAGAACGCGCCTGACCCGCTGATGGCCATCGGGACGCACGGCAACTTCGACATGATGGCGAGCCATGCCGCGCCTTCCTCGAACTCGTGAACTTGGCCGTCGTTATGACGATGGCCCTCGGCGAAGATGCAAATCGGATAGTTATTGCGTGCTGCTTCGAGCGCGCGTCGGATCGAGCGGCCGCCGCCCTGGCGATCGACGATGATGTGGCCGTTGTTCACCATCGCATAGCCGACCACCGGAATCCTTAGCAGTTCCTTTTTTGCGACGAAGCGCGTGTCGCCCGGCAGGTAGGCGAGCACCGCGAAGATATCGAAGAAGCTCTGATGGTTGGCGACCAGCACGTAGGATTTCAGCCCGCGCAGATTCTCGAGGCCCTCGATCTCCACCTTGATGCCGCACGTCCAAATTATCAGCTGTCCCCAGATTCGCGAGATACTCGAGGTCGTTTTGTGGAAGCCGAGCCGCGCGCCGATCGCGGCCAGCGGCGCGCATATGATGGTATAGAGTACCCCCATCAAGGTGCCGCCGACGCCCCATACTGATTTCACAAGGCGCAGCGGCGCCGGGCTCTGGAGCCGGTGGGCTTCGACATGATTCGCCATCGAGGGTATTTGAGCGGTCGAACGGCGCATTATCAAGCCCGCCAAATCAGGCTGAGCCGCACCTCTCGTTGACACTGCGGGATGGCGTTGATTGAATAGGCCGCGAGGTCATCGCGCTTTGACGCGAATCGACCTGCGGGGACGGCGAATGGAGCAAATCAGCGGACTGCGACAGTTTCTCGGCATCGTCACCCAGCCGGACAATATCCCGATCATGGCGATGATGCTGCTGGTGCTGTTTTTCACCTA
>JBGPMZ010000522.1:0-2938 GCA_041487255.1 Binataceae bacterium (SeqCode)
ACGGTTCCCGGCATCGCACCCGAATGCTTGCCGTGTTCGTATAGCAATTGCCCATTGACGATCGTGTACTCGATTCCCTGCGACGGCATCACCAGACGGCGTCCGCCACCGGGGAGATCATTGCGCATCTGCGCGCGCCGCGCTGAGCCCACCGTGTTGGGATCGAAGATCGCGACATCCGCGGCGAGGCCCTTCTTTAGCCGCCCGCGATCCTTGATGCCGAAGAAATCCGCCGGCTCCGCGGTCAGCCGCTGCACCCCGCGCTCGAGCGTGAGCGCCTGCTTCTCGCGCACCCAATGCCCGAGCAGGTAGGTGCAATATCCCGCGTCGCACAGCATGTTGACGTGCGCGCCGCCGTCCGACAGCCCGACCAGCGTGCGGTCATCTTTAATGAGGCGCTCGATGCCGTTCTCGTCGAACTGGGCCATCGTGTACTGGATGTTGAGGTCGTCTTCGAGCGCGAGATCGATGAACGTATCGAGCGGGTCGGCGCCGCGTTCTTCCGCGATTTCCGCAACGGTCTTGCGCTCGAGCGGCTTCATCGCGGGATTCGTCACCTCGAGCACCTCGACGCGATGCCACTTGCCGCCGAACAGGCGCGGCTTCTTCATCTCCTCGCGCCATCGATTGCGCCATCCCTTGTCGCGATAGATTTCCTTCTGCTTCTCGGGGGGCTGATTGAAAATGGGATTCCACGATTCGGTGTCGGCGAATGTGAATGGATTGCGCATATCCATCTGCACCACAAACGGCTTCGGGAGCACCTGCGGCACGCCGCCGCGCCGGATGATCGGCTCGAGGCGGCGCATCGTATCCTCGCAGATTTCCGGATGCTTCGGCTGACTCGACATGGCGAGCCACGTCACGGGCCGCGTGCTCTCGTTCACGAGGAATCCGAGCAAGTCCTCTTCCTCTTCCGAGACGCGACCGGCGCGCCGCGTTAGAGCGACCTCGATGGCGCCCTTGCCGAGCTCGCGCAACGCACCCGCGTAAGCTTTCAGCTCATCGCGACTGGCGAGCCGGCAGGCAAGCGGACGTCCTTTAAAGCCGATGTGCTGCGGCAGCGTCGTCGTCGACCATCCGAATGCGCCCGCGGCAACAGCTTCCTTGATGAGCGCCGCGATCTTGCCGGTCTCTTCCGGCGTCGCCTCACGCTGCATCGATTCCTCGCCCATCACGAAATGACGAAACGGCGTGAGCGGCGCCAGAAATCCGAGATTGATTCCGCTGCCACGCCGCTGCGCCGCATCCATGAACTGCGGGAAGGTGGTCCAGTCCCAGGTGATGCCGCGATTGAGCGCGTCGTATGGAATCGCCTCGACGTTGACGAGATCCCACGCGGCGACCTCGTGCACCTCGGGCTTGCACGGTGCGATACCGACGCCGCAGTTGCCCATCACCACTGAGGTCACGCCATGCCAACTGGTGCAGGTGACCAGGGGATCCCAGCAGATCTGCGCATCGTAGTGGGTGTGGGGATCGATGAAGCCGGGCGCGACGATCAGGTCGGACGCATCGATGGTGCGCTTGGCGGGTTCGGTGACGCTTCCGATTTCCTCGATTTTCCCGTTCGCGATCGCGACGTCAGCGCGCACCCGCGCGGCGCCGGTACCGTCGACCACGGTGCCATTTTTTATGATTAGGTCGTACGCCATGATGATTTCCTCGCGTCCTGGTTCAGATCAGTTCAGATCCATTCGATACAACTTCGCGGCGTTGTCACAGGTCATCTTGCGCGTGACTTCCTCAGGAATGCCGTCGAAGTCTTTCGCAATCACCTTGAGCGAGTTGGGCCAGGTCGAATCGGCGTGCGGAAAATCCGAGGCCCACATGTAGTTATCCGCGCCGAAGTAGCGCCACGTCATCGGACCGATCATGTCGTCCTGGAACGTGACCCAGACGTTGCGGCGCACGTACTCGCTGGGCTTCAGCTTGAGGCCGACCTTGTCCCACATCACGCCGAATTTCTCGTACACGTGATCGAGCCGGTACATAAAGTGCGCAACCCATCCGCTGTCGTTCTCGGCCGACACGACCTTGAGTGCCGGAAAGCGATCCAGCACGCCGCCGAAGATCATTTGCTGCAGCGACTTCTGCACCGAATGCACCGCGCCCATCGCATTGAGCAGGAACGGCGCGGGGCCGCGCGAATCATCGCCGGCGTCGAGCATCGAGCGTTGCGGCTGACCATCGGATCTGGCCTTCGCCGTATTCTCTCTCTTGCCGGTGACTACGTGCAGCGAGAGCGGCATGCCGAGTTCCTGCGCCGCGGCCCAGAACGGATCGTAATCCGCTGCGAAGTAAGGCTTCTCTTTTGGCGGCGATCCCCAAATCATCGCGCCCCGCAATCCGAGCTTCGCGCATCGCTCAAGCTCCCGCGCACCGGCCGAGGGATCCTCCAGCGAGATGAGCGCGATTGGATATAGACGCTTGCGATCGTGCGACGCGTACTCGTTGACCCAGTCATTGTAGGCGCGGAAGCAGGCCTGCTGAAGTTCCGCATCGTCGAGGCCGAACAGCGACATGCCGAGCGTCGTGTAAATCACCTCGGCGGAAACGCCGTCGAGGTCCTGATCCTTGAGGCGCTCGACGGGATCCCATCCGGAGGGACGCGCGGCCTCGTAGCCCTTCTTTAGATGTTGCTTGAGGTCGTCACCGCTCTTGCCGATCCCGAAACCTCCGGCGACCGGAAAGGGGCGCACCCCGGGCGCGGAAAACAGATGTCCTTTGGAAGTTTCGACCACGCGCGGCGCCTTGTCGCGCAGTTTCGAGTCGAGGCGCGAGGTCCACAGATCGGCGGGTTCCATCGCGTGCGAGTCAGCCGAGATTACACGGTTCGAGGCCATATGGTCCTCCTCCTTGCAGCGGCGTTTGATCCTTCTATCGCAATTCAGCGCGGAGATAACAAGCGCGCGGGACGAAACTATGCGGCGCCATC
>JBGPMZ010000523.1:0-2933 GCA_041487255.1 Binataceae bacterium (SeqCode)
AACCCACTGTGAGCATCGCGAACAGTGGTCCTGAGTCCGCGAAGGACCTCGATAGAGACGCCCCCGAATTACACAAACGAACCCACCGCGAACATCGCGGGCTACAAAGACCCTTCGCTTCGCTCAGGGCGACCGCTCGGACACGGCTCGCGGTCGAAACAAAGCCACTTTATGCCCGTAATCGTTGAGGTTTTCGGAAAACCCACTCCTATCGACACGATGTCGATAACCAGTGCGCCATGGTTACCTCGCCGGGTCGTTCTTCTTTATCAGCAACACCAGCGGCATCTTACGCCGGGAGCCAAAGAAGCAGCCGAATCAAGCCGAGCGGAGATCCTCGCATCGCCGTCAACGCGGAGAAAGCGCCATGAACGAATCTGCTGATCTTGTCGCCGAGTTTCGAGACCGAGAATATCGAGAGGGGTATGCTGAGGATTATCTTCACTCCTTCATCGCGATGCAGTTTCAGGCTGTTCGCGAACAGCGCGGATTGACGCAAGATGAGCTTGCGAACGTGATCGGCACCAAGCAGACGGCAATTTCGCGACTCGAAAACGTTAACAATAGGGCGCGCAATTTGCGCTTGCTGGAGAGGGCGGCATTCGCACTGGGTTGTCGCCTACGGGTTTCGCTTGAGACGTTTGGTTCGCTGGCAACGGACGAGGGCCCGAACTTGTCGCGCCGGACGCTGCAACGTCAAGGTTTTGAAGATGACCCGGTGTTCAAAAAGCGCGCCCAGCGCCCACCAGGGAGAGAGGCCAACCCGATCCCATTCCGGACAAAAAACTCTCGCAAGCTCCCCACGAAAAAGGCTTGAAGGGGCAGCCCTATGCCACCGAGAACTCGCCTCGAAAGTGCGGCGATTTACGAGGGATCGATCTTCTGGGCGACCTTGTGGCGGATGTTGCGTTCATGACGCTCCGCCTTCTCTTTGGCGCGCCGCGCAATCCGCTCGCTCCGGTGCGCGACGTTTCTGGCGTGGCGCACCGCTTTTTCCCGGGTGCGCCTCACGATGCGCTCGGCCCTCGTCTCGACGTGCTGACCATGCCGCTCTAGTTTGGAGTCCGCCTTTTCGGCGTCGGCCTTCGCGTGATTCTCGATCTTGCTCGCGTCAGCCTTGGCGCGATCCTCTACCCGCTCGGCATCCTGCTGCAAATCGAGCGCGATCAGCATCTCGGTCGCTTGCGTCGATGACGTTGCGGCGTCTGGCGAGGGGACGATGCTCGCAGCCGCCGGCCAAGCGGGCGAGAATATCGCCATCGAGATCCACCACCCCGCCCCAATCAGCCACATATTGCTTCGATTCATGGAATCAACGCTGTACCGAGTTCACGCTCTGCATGCAAGCTTGCGATTGAGCGATTGAGGAGTTGGACCTTCAGAGGCTCCGCAGAAAATCGATCAGAAGCTGATTGATCTCCTTGGGGCGCTCCTGCTGGATCCAATGGCCGGCGCCGGGAATCAGATGCTTCTTGAAGAGATTCGCGACGTGGCTCTCCAGGTTCTTGTAACCGTCGGCCGCCATGTCCATCGCGATGTCGCGGTCACCGGCTGCGAACACGGTCGGACGGATGATCTTCGCGCCATCGAGGAACGGCGTCATTTCCCAATTGCGGCTGATGTTGCGGTACCAATTGATCGGGCCGCGAAAGCCCGAATGCTTGAACTCATTGGTGAAGAATTCGAGGTCCTGCTCGGTCAGCCATGGCGGAAGCTGGTCGGGAATCACCAACGTATCGGCGAAGCGCTGGTTTTTGTCGAAGAGAAACTTGAAGCGTTCTTCCGCGGTCGCGTCGCCCGAGGCGCTATAGAGCACACCGAGCATGGTCCGGCGCACATCGGCCTCGAGTTCCTTCTCAACCTTGCCGGGTTCCTGAAAATAATCCTGGTAGAAATTTCTGTCCTTGGTGATGGCCTTGAAGTACACCGCCGGATGAACCGGCATCCGGGGGCTATACGGGACGCTCAGGAGTCCGAGGCCGCGGAACATATCGGTGCGCATCAACGCGCAAGTCCACGCCACCGGCGCACCCCAATCATGCCCGACTATTACCGCGCGCTCCTCGCCCAGCGTGTTCACCAGTCCAACGATATCGCTCACCAGGTTCAGGATGTTGTAGGCCTCGATGGGCTCGGGCTTGTCGGTTTGGCCGTAGCCACGCTGGTCGGGCGCGACCACGCGAAATCCCGCCTCGGCGAGTGCGGGAAGCTGATGACGCCATGAGTACCAGGACTCTGGCCATCCGTGGCACAGCACCACCAGCGGACCGCTGCCGGCTTCGACGTAGTGCATCTTGATGCCGTTGGTGTTGGCGAAACCGTGCTTAAGCTCGGCCATCGAAAGTCTCCCCGCGTCGATAAAGCTTTAGAGCGGTAATCGGAATTATCTTTGTAGACGCGTGGAGCGCTAAAGCCAAACGCAGCTCGACATCGTCGAGCTGCGTCCTGAGCGCTTCGCGAAGGACCTCGAAGAGCGCTGCCGTCGATATACACCTCCCCCGTTTCGTTCGAGGGAGGGGACCTCAGCTCTGGATTCCGATGCTGCCGCACGCGGGGACGGGATGTTAGCGGGGGTTTGATCCATCCGTTGAAAGGAACTCACTCCGAAGATTTTCAATGCCGCCGAAGGCTTCTGATGAAATCGGTCGGAGAAAGAATCCAGAGCTGAGGACCCTCACCGGCCCGTCACAGTTCATGCGTACAGCCAAAGCATAAACTGCGCCGGCCCACCTCCCCCAAACGATATGGGGGAGGGGTTGGAGTGGGGGAGGAGTACTGGACGGTCGGCGGTCTAGAAGCCAGGCCAGTTTCATCCCCTTGCGGCGCTAGCTCTCGCTGACAGCTGCTTCCACGCATGACAAGGTGCTACCGGGAGAATTCCTTTGTGACTCATATTCCACTTCAGTATTGGCTGGCGTACCGTTTTGGCGTCG
>JBGPMZ010000524.1:0-2932 GCA_041487255.1 Binataceae bacterium (SeqCode)
ATCGAACTGCAAGATGGTCCCGTCGGGATCCTCGAACAGGCAGGTCAGGACTTTGCCGCCGCCTCGCTCGCCGTATGCGATCGAATCAGCCTCGTACGGCGGCACCAGGACTTTCACGCCGGCCTGCGTCAGCTTCTCAACCCGGCTGCGCAAGTCGTCGACCAGGAACGCGAAGTGATGCATGCCGACCTGATGCAGCCGCAACGGTTTACCCGAGGGCTCTCGGCCAAGCGTCTGCGACAGGACCAGAAATCCGCCACTATCGCCCCAGCGCAGGTAGACCGCGTGGCGGCTGCCCTGCCCGACTTTCTCTTCCGCGTCGAGCATCACCTTGAGTCCGAGCAGGTCGCGATAAAACGGCAGCGAGCGCTCCATGTCGCTGACGCCGATTGCCAAATGCGAGATTCCCTTCATGGCGTTCTCCTTCATGGGTTGCAGCGGACCGGGAGTCAGACCAGTCCTAGCGCCGGTCGCTCATTTTGACAACCAAGTCCGTGCCGGACACAGACTGAAGTCTGTGCTACAAAGCGTGCTGCTCTTACTTCCAACGGAGGCAATATGCTGCAGAAGGTAAACCTCGGCGGCGTTCAACTGGAGTACGAAGTGCATGGAACCGGCGAGCCGGTCATGCTGATTCATGGCAGCGTCGTCGCCGATACCTATCTGCCGATGCTCTCGGAGGCGGCGCTCAGCCGCTACCAGCTGGTGCGCTACCGGCGCGAAGGCTTCGGCAACAGCACGCATCCGGCCGCGGTGATCGGCCTCGGCGATCAGGCGAACGACTGCCACGCGCTGATGCGCCACTTGAACATCGCACGCGCGCACGTCGCCGGGCATTCGTATGGCGGCGTCATCGCGATCCAGCTCACGCTCGATCACCCGGAGGCGGTCCATTCGCTCGCGCTGCTGGAGCCCGCGCTGATTGGAGCAATCCCTGACGCCGCGCAGTTCGCCTCCGGATTGGCGCCGATGATGGAAACCTACCAGCGCGGCGACAAGCGCGGCGCGCTCGAAGCGTTCCTGGTGTGGGTCGCCGGGCCTGACTGGCGTAAATCCTTCGACGCGGTTCCGGGTTCCTTCGAGATGGCGCTGGCCGATACCGACAACTTCTTCCGGGTCGAGATGCCCGCGATGAACCAATGGCGCTTCACGCGCGAGGATGCGCAGCGCATCCGCCAGCCAATCCTCGCGATCCTCGGCGGTGAGAGCGCGCCGGTCTTCCACGAGATTCACAAGCTGGAGCAGGCGTGGTTCCCGAAAGCGAAGGCGGTCACGATTCCGAAGGTGAACCACATGCTGCAAGCGGTTGAGCCGCGCGCGGTCGCCGATGCGCTCGGCGGCTTCTGGGCGAGCTGCCCGATCAGCTAGACCAAGCGGGACAAACCTCGGCGCGCGCGCTTCCTGCCCCGAGGAGTGTTGGTGGGGTTGGTCATCGTTGCGATGACCTCCTTGGTGTAGATTTCGTCCTAAGCGGGCGGGAAACTTAGACGATAGAAGCGCCTACACTTTCAGACGCGCTTCCTCTACATATTGTTATTACCTGTTTCGCGCCGCGAGGAAAGGCCCTAGCCGCGGCCGATGAGCGGCATCTTGGTCGCCATCACGGTCATGAACTGCACGTTGGCATCCAGCGGCAGCGTGGCCATGTAAACCACCGCGCGCGCCACATGATGCACCTCGAAGGTCGGCTCCGGCATCATCGTGCCGTTGGCCTGCGGCACGCCGCGAGCCATCCCACGAGTCATCTCGGTGGCGGCGTTGCCGATGTCGATTTGCCCGCATGCGATGTCGTACTTGCGGCCGTCGAGCGAAGTCACCTTGGTCAGCCCGGTCAGCGCGTGCTTGGTGGCGGTGTAGGCGGCGGAGTTCGGCCGCGGGCTGTGCGCCGAGATCGATCCATTGTTGATGATGCGTCCGCCGCGCGGCTCCTGGCTTTTCATGATCTTGAAGGCTTCCTGGGTGCATAGAAACGCGCCGGTCAGATTGGTATCGACCACCGCTTTCCATTTTTCGAAAGGAAGATCTTCCAGCAGCACGGGCGGACCGCCGAATCCGGCGTTGTTGAAGAGCACGTCAAGCCGTCCGAAGCGCTCCCTGGTCTTCGCAAAGAGATTTTTCACCGCGGCGGGATCGGCGACATCGGTGGGCACGACCAGCGTGGGCGATCCCGAGGCCTTGCCCTCCGCCGCGGTTGCCTCGAGCGGCTCGAGGCGGCGACCCGCCAGCACCACCGCAAAGCCCTCCTTCAGCAGTTCGAGCGCGGCGGCTTTGCCAATTCCGGTTCCAGCACCTGTGATGATCGCTACTTTCATCCGCATAACCTAGTTCTTCTGAAATAACATGGCGACGTGAGACGGCTCGAAAACTTTGAGGCCGTGGGAGCACAGCCATTCGACCGGATAGGAAGCCAGCGCGGCCGTATCAACCGCGAGGTGCTTGAGCCCCGATAGCGGTCCGCGTGCTCGCGTCTCCGTCCCTCCGCCCGGCCCGCGCCGCGCTCTCCGCCGATGCGTCAGCGAGCGGAGCGGCTGCTCAAAGTTGCAGCCGCTGGAAAGCCGAACCGTCATTCCCAGCTTGCCGGCGGCGGAGATCCAGTCGCGCTCCTTGCGCGGAAACACGTGCTCGGCATCGAAGTCCGCCACATTCTCCAGCAATAGAAAATGCCCCCCCGGTTTGAGGACGCGGGCCACCTCGCGAAGCGCGCTTTCCTGCTGCGGGTAGGGCAGATGTTGAACTACGGTGACGGAGTTAACCACATCGAATTTCTCGTCCGGCAGGGGTAGGTCGGTCAAATCAGCACAGATGAATCGATGCGCCGGTATCTGCCGCCTGAGTTGCGCGAGCGCGGCATCGGCGATGTCGACTCCGGTCACCCGCGCTCCCCGGGCTGCGAATTCCTTCACCCAGCGCCCGCGGCCGCACCCGCAATCGA
>JBGPMZ010000525.1:0-2930 GCA_041487255.1 Binataceae bacterium (SeqCode)
AAGGCTGTTCCGAGCAGCGAGCCCGGCGTGTACTCGTTCAAGACGGAACTCTCGATGCCGTGCCGGTGGCTCCTGAGTGTTGCGGCCAAGGTGCAGGGCGAGCCGGAAACGGTCGTTGGAAAGATCACGTTCCGGGCGACTCGGTGACGCAATGCACCGCTTCTCAGGCGTGATCCTTCTTGCGTTTGGACTGACAGGGGGCGCGGCGGGTGGGTACTGGTTTTCCCGTCCGTACGCAGCCCCGTCGCCTTCGGTGACAGTCGAGGCCAATGCAGCTTCGTCGACGGAACGCAAAATCCTCTACTACCGCGATCCGAGCGGCGCGCCGAACTGGTCGGCCGAACCGAAGAAGGATGCGAAGGGGCGCGATTATGTCCCGGTCTACGAGGCCGAAGAGATCGCGTTCGGACCGGGAGGAGAGCCCGCGAAACCCAAGCGTGCAATCAAGGTGGCCAAGAAACTTCTTTACTACCGCAATCCGATGGGTCTGGCCGACACTTCGCCGGTGCCGAAAAAGGACTCGATGGGGATGGACTACATCCCCGTCTATCAGGGTGACGAGCAGGAAGACGGCAAAACCGTCCGCGTCAGCCTTGATAAGATTCAGCGCAGCGGCGTCCGCACCGAGACAGTTGGGGAGCGCACCATCGTCACACCGGTCCGCGGGGTCGGCACGGCGAAACACGATGAAGCGCTACTGACCGTCGTCACCACGCGGTCGGACGGCTTCATCGAAGAGCTTTTTGTCAACCGGACAGGCCAACATGTGCAGGCTGGAGAGCCTTTGTTTCGTATCTACAGCCCCGACATCGTTCGTGCACAGATCGATCTGAGTGTTTCGATTCGCTCGGTCGCGCGCGGAATTTCCGGGACGGAGGCCGAACGAACCATCCAAGGGGCGATGCAGCAGTTGCGCAATCTGGGTGTGCCCGAAGGCCGCATTCGTGAAATCCGCGAGACCGCTGTCATGCCTCGAACTCTCGATTGGCTGTCGCCAGCAACCGGTGATGTAATTGAAAAGAACGTCATCAATGGGCAGCGGGTGAAAGCGGGCGATGAACTCTTTCGCATCGCGGACCATTTCCATCTCTGGGTCATTGCGGACGTTGCGGAATCGGACCTTCCGCTCGTCAAAATCGGGACGCCGGCGACCGTCACGTTTCGCTCATATCCAAACCAGCCGATCGAGGCTCAGGTCACTTTCATCTATCCCGAGCTGCGAATGGAAACGCGAACGGCGCGAGTGCGTATCGACGCGCCGAATCCCGACGGGAAGTTGAAGATCGACATGTTCGCCGATGTCGTCTTCCGGGCCCATTCTCAAGACAAACCCATGCTCGCGGTTGCTACCAGCGCCGTGATTGACAGTGGCGCTCGCCAAGTCGTTCTCGTCGCGAAAGGTGAAGGACGCTTTGAGCCAAGGCCGGTCACGATTGGTCGGCGCGGCGAAGATTATGTCGAGGTGCTCAAGGGCCTGAGCAAAGGCGAGCAGGTCGTGACCTCCGCGACCTTCCTGATTGATTCCGAAAGCAACCTAAAAGCTGCGCTCCAGTCGTTCACCCAACCGGAGGCGTCCAAATGATCGCGGCCCTCATACGATGGTCTGCGCGCAACGTCTTCCTGGTCGGCCTCGCGAGCGTGTTTGTAATTGTGGCTGGCATCTATGCGGTCTCGCGCGTGCCGCTTGACGCCATTCCTGATCTCTCGGATGTGCAGGTCATCGTCTACACGGAGTACCCTGGTCAAGCGCCACAAGTGGTCGAGGATCAGGTTACATATCCTCTCACGACGGCGATGCTGAGCGTGCCGAAATCCCGCGTCGTCCGGGGCTTCTCGTTCTTTGGAGTTTCGTTCGTCTACGTAATCTTTGAAGACGGCACTGATCTGTACTGGGCGCGTTCTCGCGTCCTCGAATATCTGAACTCCGCTGCAAGGCGATTACCTACCGGGGTTACGCCAAGCCTTGGCCCCGATGCGACTGGTGTTGGCTGGGTCTATCAATATGTCGTCCGTGGAGCGCAGAAGAGCCTTGCGGAACTGCGAACCGTACAAGACTGGTACGTGCGATATGGCATCGCCAAGGCCGAAGGCGTTGCCGAGGTAGCCAGCGTCGGTGGTTTCGTCAAGCAGTACAGCGTCGTTGTCGATCCGAGGCGTCTGCAAGCACTTGGCATTCCATTGTCTAAGGTGCGCGATGCATTGCGCGCGAGCAACATGGATGTCGGCGGCCGCACCATAGAGCTGGCCGAAACCGAGTTTTCGGTACGCGGGCGCGGCTATATCAAGGGCCTTTCCGATCTTGAGCAGATCGTGGTCAAAAGTAACCGCGGTGTGCCGGTGTTACTCAAAGACGTGGCGCGCGTCGAACTTGCGCCCGACGAGCGACGCGGCATTACAGAGATGAATGGAGAGGGAGAGGTCGTATCCGGCATTGCACTCCAGCGGTTCGGCGAAAACGCGCTGTCGGTCATCAAAAATGTCAAAGGCCGCATCGCAGAGATCGCACCGAGCCTTCCGCAGGGCGTGACGATAGAGTCGGTTTACGACCGCTCTGACTTAATTTACCGTGCCATCGACACCCTCAAACGCACGCTGATCGAGGAAAGCGCCATCGTCGCGCTGGTCTGCGTCATCTTTCTTCTTCACGCGCGTAGCGCATTGGTCGCGATCATCACGCTGCCACTCGGCGTGCTGATCGCCTATCTTTTTATGTACGTCCTCGGCCTCAGTTCGAACATCATGAGCCTTGGCGGCATCGCCATAGCTATTGGAGCGATGGTGGATGCCGCGATCGTCATGATCGAGAACGCGCATAAGCATCTGGAACGCGCTTCGGTTCAGGAATCCAGGACCGAAGTTCTCATCAAGGCGGCAACCGAGGTGGGCCCGGCGCTTTTCTTTAGCCTGCTCGTCATCACGGTCTCGTTTCT
>JBGPMZ010000526.1:0-2926 GCA_041487255.1 Binataceae bacterium (SeqCode)
CGCGATTCCGCCCGCGGTGGTCTCGCCCGCATGGAAGTAGACCTTCATCAATCCAACGCCCTGCATCGACCGCGATTCGATATGCTCGATGCCGTTGACGCTGGTCGAAAACGCGCGCTCGGTGATGAAGACTACGCGCCGCTCCATGTCGATCGCGGGAAGACCCGGATAATTCCAGATGACCATCACCACCGGCAGATTGATCGCCGGAAAGATGTCGATGTTCATCAAGGCAAAGGAAAGCACGCCCAGCACCAGCATCAACGCCGCCATCACCACGACGGAAAGCGGACGGCGCAACGCGAATCGTACTATCCACATGAGCGGGCGCTATTTAGACGCTTGCGAGAAGCCTCAACCTCGGCACGTTCGGATCGTTCGCACTGGAGTTGGATCGAGAATAAATCAGCGCTGTAAAACTGGCAAGGCGGTCTATTTCTTCGGGCGTGCGATTGCCTTCGGACGCAAGGCCGTGGCCTTGGGCCGATGAAGCATCGTCAGCAGGCGCCCCAAGGCGGATCGCATCTGCCCGCGCTGCACAATCGCATCGAGCATTCCGTGCGCAAGCAAAAACTCGGCGCGCTGAAAATCGGCGGGGAGATCCTCGCCGGTGGTCTGCTTGGTCACGCGCCGGCCGGCAAATCCGATTAAAGCGCCGGGCTCAGAAATGTTGAGGTCGCCCAGCATCGCGAACGACGCCGCGACTCCGCCGGTGGTGGGATCGCACAGGACCGAAATGAACGGCAGGCGCGCGTCGCGGAAACGCGCGATCGCCGATGACACCTTTGCCATCTGCATCAGCGAGAGCGCGCCTTCCTGCATTCGAGCGCCGCCCGACGCGGAAAACAGCACCAGCGGCAGCACATTCGCGAGCGCATGATCGAACAGCCTCGCGAGCTTTTCCCCGACCACCACACCCATGCTGCCGCCCATGAAGTCGAAGTCCATAATCGCGAGCGCGACCGCACGCTCCTCGATGCACGCGGTGCCGACCACTACCGCATCGTTGCGGCCACTCGACTTGCGCGCCGCATCGAGGCGGGCCGGATACGGCTTGCTGTCGACGAACTCGAGTGGATCGCCAATCGCAACATCGGCGAACAGCTCGCGCCAACTACCCCGGTCGGCGGTGATCGCGAGCCGCTGGCTCAGCGTGAGTCTGAAGTGATGGCCGCACTTGCCGCATACGTTGAGGTTGCGTTCGACTTCCTTGCGAAAGGCGATCTCCTTGCAGCTCGGGCATTTGACCCAAATGTCTCCCGACGGCGAGTTCTCGGCTGTCTGCTGCGGCCTTCCGGCGTGCTCGGGCTTGTCGCTTTGAATTTGTCCTCGGTCAGGCATCAGTCATTCCCGATTCGCTCGCCGGCCACGGTGATTTCGTTCGCGCCCCGCGCCGCCTTCATCGCCAGCTTCATGGATCCTACCAGTTCACCCACCTTCTTCACGAGATCTGCGGAATCGGCGTTCGCCTCTATCAACAAGGAGAGCGCGCTGCCCACCACTACCGCATCCGAGAAGCGCGCGACCTGCGCCGCCTGCGCCGGCGTCGAGATTCCGAAGCCCACGCCAATCGGCAGTTCGGTAACTTCGCGAAGGTTGTTCACGTGCTCTTCGATGTCGGAAGCCAGCGCGGTTCGCGCGCCGGTTACTCCCGTGACCGAGACGTAGTAGATGAAGCCGCCGGCGGAGCGCACCACCTTTCGCGCGCGCTCGATGGGCGTGGTCGGCGCGAGGAGGTAGATGATGTCCAGGCTGTTGGCGCGCGCGGCAGTTTTCAACTCGCCAGCCTCTTCGGGTGGAAGATCGACCACCAGCAGCGCATCGATTCCCGCGCGCGCCGCATCGGCGCAAAGGCGCTCGCATCCGTAATGGAAGATCGGATTGTAATAGCCGTACAGGATGAGAGGAATTTGGGTTTCCTTGCGCAACTCGCTCACCGTCGCGAGAATCGCAGCGAGCGACGCGCCGGACTTGAGCCCGCGTTGCGCCGCGCGCTGATTGGCCGGCCCATCCGCCATCGGATCGGAAAACGGAACGCCGAGTTCGATGACATCGGCGCCACGCGCCACAAATTCGCGCACCAGCGCCGCGGTGGCTTCGAGGTTCGGATCGCCCGCCACCACGAAAGGAATCAGGGCGCTTTCATTTCGTCCGCGCAGCTCGCGGAATTTCGCGGCGATTCGATGCTTCATCGCTGACATCCTAAAGCTTCGCTCCCATCGCGCCTGCGATCGTGTGCATATCCTTGTCGCCGCGCCCTGATAGATTGATGATCATCACCTGGTCGTTGCGCATCGTCGGCGCCAGCTTTGCCGCGTGCGCCACTGCATGCGAACTCTCGAGCGCTGGAATGATTCCCTCCGTCTCGGAGAGAAGCTTCAGCGCGTCGAGCGCCTCGACGTCGGTGACCGCGACGTATTGCGCGCGACCGCTCTGATTGAGGTACGCGAGTTCGGGGCCGACTCCGGGATAGTCGAGCCCCGCGGCGATCGAATGAGTCTCGCGAATTTGCCCCAGCTCATCCTGCAGCAGGTAGGTTTTATTGCCATGCAGTACGCCCACGCTGCCGGCATTGATGGTGGCCGCATGCGACGCGGTGTTGAGACCCAGGCCAGCCGCCTCGACGCCGATCATCTCTACTCCTGCGTCCCTAAGGAAGGGATAAAAAAGCCCGATCGCGTTGGAGCCGCCGTTGACGCATGCGACCAGAACGTCGGGCAAGCGATTTTCCTTCTGCATGATTTGCTTGCGCGCCTCGCGGCCGATCACCGACTGAAAATCGCGCACGATCATCGGATACGGATGCGGGCCGGCGACGGATCCGATGATGTAGAAGGTGTCGGCGACGTTGGTGATCCAATCGCGGAACGCCTCGTTGAGCGCGTCCTTGAGCGTGCAGCTCCCCGACTCCACGGGGTGCACGACC
>JBGPMZ010000527.1:0-2923 GCA_041487255.1 Binataceae bacterium (SeqCode)
CGATCAAGCTGGCAGCATCGGCGCCCGGCGAAGCCGCAGCCGCGACGGTGACCATCAGCGAGAAGATGGGAGGTGCGGTGCTGAGCGCGCACGGACTGTCCGCGCCACCGGATGGGCAAGTCTTCGACGCATGGTGGATGCTCAAGGACGCGCCGCCGGCCAAGGCCGCCGAGTTCAGGAGCGGCGCCGACGGCAGCGCGAATGAGTACCTCGATCCGCCACCGCAAGGTTCCGCCCCGATGCTGTTGTCGATCACGATGGAGCCGTCTGAGGGAGGAATCGCGCCGAGCGGGCCCGTAAAGCTGCAGGGCAAGGCGCCGAGTGGGTTGGGTGAGGAACATAGTGGCGGCGCCAAAAAGCACTGAGCCTCGCGCCGGATACATCCACGGCGCCGCCGACGCGCTCTGCGCATCCGCACTGGTATCGCGTGCGCGAATCGAGCAGGCTAGCGCGGACCTCGACGCGCTGCGCCAACGCGATGATGCGAGCGCGATCTTCTACTGGAACCGCGCGACCGGATTGAAGTAGCAGCAAGCAAAATTGAGTCCGACCAAATCGATCTATGGGCGCGACTTTTGGCTGGTGTTCGCGGCGACCTTCGCACTCAACTCGTGCTCGAACCTGTTCGCGTTGTTCCCGCTATGGGTCGTCGATCTCGGCGGCGGCGCCGGCGCTATCGGTGCGATCGTCGGAACTGGGCCGCTGTTCGCGCTGCTCGCACGCCCCTACGTCGGCACCGCGATCGATCGGCGCGGGCGCAAGGCCACTGCGTTCTGGTTCCTCGCATTCGATGTCGTCGCGCTCACGCTCTATCTCCCGCTGCACTCGCTCGGATGGCCGATCTACGCTGTGCGCGCGATTCACGGCGCAGTCGAGGGCACCGCGCGCGTCGCGCTGTTCGCGATGGTCTACGACCTGCTGCCCGAAGGACGCCAGGGCGAGGGGATGTCGATTTTCAGCTTGTGCGGGATGGGCCCTTCGGCGATCGCGCCGCTGCTCGGCGAGGTGCTTATCCGGCACGTCGGCTTCGGCGCGTTCTTCGTCACCGCGATGGCCCTCGTGGCGACCGGTGCGATGCTCACGAAGATGCTCCCCGACGATCGGCTCCTGCATCACGAGCATCATGAAGCGCCGCGCGGTCCGAGCTACCTCGCGCTGATGCGCGATGCGAAGTTGCAGCCGCTGTGGGTGGTGACGCTGCTGTTCTCGCTGGCGATTTCCTCGCGTCTCAGCTTCGTTGCGCCGTTCGCCTATCAGAAGGGCATCGCGACGGTGGGCGGATACTTCTTCATCTACAGCCTGGTCGGCGTCGCGACGCGAGTGGTTGGAAGCCGCATTCTGGATCGCGTCGGACTCGGCAGGGTGCTGGTTCCGTCGCTGATTATCCTCGCGCTCGGGATGGCGCTGATTGCGGGTGCCGGACACCCAGGAGTTCTCTTGCTCGCGGCTGCCATCGGTGGGCTGGGACACGGGTACCTCTACCCGGCGCTGAGCGCGATGGTGATCATGCGCACCGCCACCAATGCGATGGGCCGTTCCTCGAGCATCTACACTTCCTTGTATGACGCCGGGACGATGGCGGGTCCGTACCTGCTCGGCATCGTGGGCGAGTACTTCGGCTACGGTCCGCTATTCATCGTGTCGGGCGCGATCGCCGGGCTCGCGGCGGGGTATTTCGTCGTGATGGAGCCTCAGTCGGTGCGCTCATCGGTTGACTAGCGACTTGTAGGGTTATCCGTCAGATGGTCGCATGGGCCGAGACGGCGGCTGTAACTTCGCTTTTTCTTCGCTTACGCCGAATGGGTTTGTTTTGGCGATTTTCGGTTCGACTGGGTCCAATCTTGCTGCATTCAAACAGCGCTCATCACCCTTGATTCTGAGGCTGCGAGACCAGCCGGATAGATGTCGAAAATTGGCTTTGCGGTGGCTTTGCGAAAATGAAACTCCAGCATTTTCAAGGGTTATTTGGCTTCGTTTGGTAATTTTCACTGAACGCGCGAGACGCTCTCTCAGACTTCGAGTGGGTTTGCTTTTGCAATTTCGTGATCTCGGATGCCTGATTCTTCGGGTCATCGGTGGGTTCGTTTATGTAATTCGCATCGAGCGGACTCGATCCATCTCGGTTTCCGGCACGCTCTCTTTGGGCGGCTGTTCACAGTATAGCAGATTGTCGGATGTGCGGTGACTCTATGTTTCAGGGTATCGCAGGTTCGACGCAATGCGGTCGGGAACGCCTCGCAGCCCGCGCTTGAAACCGCCCGGTCCGATCGCGGGGACGCCAGAAACCCTTTGCCATATAAGGGGTTTCACCGGAGCTGTGGAAGAATTTTGGATTTCTGGTCGCGGCCACTTGCGCAGATTGCTTCGGGAGACTAGATTCTCACCTGCGCCGAGGAACCCCGAGTTCCCGGCGCATTAAATTCCGCCCGCCCGATGCGACTCAACGGATACGACGGAAACGCGAATCGATAGCGATATCGAATCGATGCATTGACAGGGTCGCGGGCGAGCGGTATTATTAAGTTTCGCCTCAAAATCGGGCTGGTCTTTGAAAACTGAATAGTAGTGCATGCCTTTAATCGGGCGGCGGGGGATAAGAATCGATCCAAGCCTGTCCGATTTTTCGTGAATTTGAGTATTTAGTTAGCGGTCAATCCATTCGGTTTTTAAGCGCCTTAGCCGCGCGGACCGATGGAATACACTGAGCTTTATTGGAGAGTTTGATCCTGGCTCAGAACGAACGCTGGCGGCGTGCCTGAGACATGCAAGTCATGGGAGAAAGTCGTAGCAATACGGCCAGTAAACCGGCGCACTGGTGATTTACACGTGGACAACCTGCCTTAGAGTCTGGGATAACCCGTCGAAAGACGAGCTAATACCTGATTAGACCACGGATTGTTCGCTTTCTGAGGTAAAAGATGGC
>JBGPMZ010000528.1:0-2913 GCA_041487255.1 Binataceae bacterium (SeqCode)
ATCTCGGCCTCGGTGGGATTCGGATTGCGATCCAGCAGCGCCTTGGCCGACATCAAAAACCCCGGCGTACAAATTCCGCACTGGAGGCTCGCATCTTCGAGGAACTTCTGCTGCAGCGGATGCAGCTTGGCGCCGTTCGCCAGCCCCTCCACGGTGGTGATCTTCTTGCCCTCGGCCTCGACCCCGAACATCAGGCAGGAGCAGACCGTGCGCCCGTCGATGATGACGCTGCAAGCGCCACAGTCACCGGTGAGGCATCCTTCCTTGCTGCCGGTCAGTTCGAGTACGTCGCGCAACACCTCGAGCATGCTCTGGCGCGGCTCGCACAGGAACTCGACCGATTCGCCGTTAATCGTGGCCTCGACCCGAGTCTTGTGGGTGTGTTTGCCGTTAACCTTGCCGTTGGTCTTTGCCTTCTGAGCCATTGGTATGGATTCCCTACTTTTTGTTGCGCGCGCGTTCGGCCGCGATTTGAATGGTGCGCCGGGTCAGCACGCCGGTCACATGCTTGCGAAACTCGGCCGTCCCGCGCATATCGTCGATTGGCGTCGCCGCCTCGATCGCGAGCTGCGCGGCCGCCTCGATCGCGGCTTTGTCCAGCGTCTTGCCGATCAGCGACTCGCTCGCCTTGGTGGCGAAGATCGGCGTCGGGCCAACCGCGCCGAGCGCGATTCGCGCCGCCTTTACCACCTCGCCATCGAGGGTGATCGAAGTGCCGACGCCAACCACCGCGATATCCATCTCATTGCGCGGGATGAAGCGGAGGTACGAATCCGCCGAATGCGGCTTCGGCGCCGCAATCACGAACTCGACCAGGATTTCGCCGGGCTTCAGCACGGTGCGTCCGGGCGAGGTCACGAAATCCTCGACCGCCACTTCGCGCGCCGATTTGCCACCCGCGATCCGCGCCTTGGCGCCCAGCGCGATCAGCGCCGGCGTGGTATCGGCGGCCGGCGAGCCATTGCACAGATTGCCGCCCACTGACGCGCGGTTCTGGATCTGCAGCGATCCGATGAGATGCGCGGCCTCGGTCAGACCGGGGTAATGCTTGCGCATTGCCTCGCTCTCGTAGACCTCGATGCAGGGGACGGCGGCGCCGAGGCGCACGCCCTTCTTGGCATCGAACTTAATCTGCCGCAGCTCCTTGATCTGCTTCAGATCGACGATGTATTCGGGACGCCGCACGCCTGCGCGAAGTTGGATGAGAAGGTCGGTGCCTCCCACCAGCGGGCGTGCTTTCTCGCCGTAGCGTTTGAGCATCGTCAGCGCCTGGGCGACGGAGGTCGGGACTTCGTAGTTAATTTCGTGCAAAGGGGAAAGCCCTCCAAATCAAGCTATTAAGGCCGTTCGGTTCGCTACTTAGATAGCCTACTTTGGGCGTGATCGAAAAGCCCCGCCATCGCGGAAAGTTTTCGCGATCGCGTCCGCTCTGCGAGGCTATTGCGCTTTCTGGATTACGCCATCAAAGACGATGCTTCGTGTCACGGTTTCCAATGAGCCGGGGTAATCCGTGGTGAAGGACCCGGTGCCCGCCGCATGACCATAGCTGCCGGTGCCGCTGAGGACGACATAGTTTCCACTAAATTGAAGATGATCGGGTGAGAGGGTGGCGTCATGGCACGCCCAACCCTGGATGCCGAACTTGATCGAGAAACTCTTCGCCGTAGCAGTGGAAATTCCATGCAGTTGAGAGCAGTTGCCGACCGTGAAGCCGACGCTGTTCCCGAGCTCGAGGAGCAGTTCGCCCGAAAGCGTCGCTCCGGCCAAACCATTGATGGTCAAATCCGAGAAGGTTCCGCAGCTGATACAGAACCCCGAAGCGCATTGCACCTCGGGACAATTCGAGAGATTGTTGGAAGTCGCGATTGGGCCGACCGCGAATACATTGAACTTTTTGAAGGGCGCCGACGTCTGCGCCGCCGCGATTGAGGGCGTTAGCGTTAGGAGCGTGAATGCGATGGCGAGGGTGAAGTTTCGTCTCATGTTAGTTCTCTCCGGCTCATCATTAGATTATTAGCAAATCTGGTCGATTAATCACTATTTCTTGTCTGAGTACTAATTTCACGTATCCCAGCTGATGCCTGTCCCCATCCGAGGAATCCTCCGATGAAAGTATTATTCGAGAAAAGGAACCGCATCGCCTATGTCACCATCAACCGCCCGGAACGCTTGAACGCCTGCGATTTCGAGACCTACGCGCGGCTGGCCGAGATCTGGACCGAGTTTCGTGACGATGCCGACCTGCGCGTCGCAATCCTCACCGGTTCGGGAGACCGCGCCTTCTGCGCCGGCAGCGATGTGAAGTCGAACTACGTCGAAGCGCGCGGCGCGGATCCGGCGAGCTCGCCGTTCCCGATAATGCTCGAGCTGCAAAAGCCGATCATCGCCGCCATCAATGGCCATGCGAACGGCGGCGGCCTGGAGCAGGCGCTCGCGTGCGATATCCGGGTTGCCTCGGAGCACGCCCAATTCGGCCTCGGCGAGGTGCGTCTCGGATGGCTGCCCGGCGGAGGAGGCACGCAGCGGTTGCCGAGGCTGATCCCGTTGGGCCGCGCCTTGGAGATGCTCTATACCGGCAATCGCATCGACGCGAGCGAAGCTCTGCGCCTGGGCCTGGTCGACCACGTAGTGCCGATGAACCAGCTCATGAGCAAGTGCGAAAGCATCGCAACCGAGATTTGCAAGAGCGCGCCGTTGGCGGTCCAGCGCATCAAGAAGGCGGCGCTGCGCGGCCTCGATCTGCCGCTCACCGATGGTCTCAGACTTGAACGCGAGGAGTATCGATGGTTGGTCGGCACCGATGACGCGCGCGAAGGGGCGCTCGCATTCGCCGAAAAGCGCCCCCCGGATTGGAAGGGGAAGTAGCCTCTACTTAGGCCGCCTTGAGACGGCGCACCTTTCCAAGTCGCACGC
>JBGPMZ010000529.1:0-2898 GCA_041487255.1 Binataceae bacterium (SeqCode)
CTGCGTTCCACGAACTGATCGTTGACCTCGAGAATGGTTTCGGAATCGAGGTTGCTCACCACCACGATGTCGGCGCTCTTCTCAAAAATTTGCCGGAACTTCTCTTCGCTCCCGCGCAACCGGCCTTCGGTTTCCTTGATGTCCGAAATGTTCTCGTACGAACGAGAGCACGTTGGGCCGCGAGTTCAGGTTGACGATCGTGGATGAAACCAGGATGTCGCGGTGGCGGCTGTTGGGACCAGTGTGCGAAGCCTCGAAGTTCCGCACCGAGCCGTTGGCGAAAAGTTGATCGGTGAACTTCCGTAGTTTTGCAGGGTCGTCCCATTTGCCCATTTGCGAGGGACGAAAGGCGAGTACCTGCTCTTTGGTAAGGCCGACCGATTGGGCGAAAGTCTCGTTGACCGTTACGAACTGGTCGGCGGCCGGATCTACCACCTGGATCCAGTCGAGACTCGCGTCGAAGATCTGGCGCAAGGTGGCCTCGCTTTCGCGCAGCCTCCGCTGCGATTCCCTTGAGATCACTGATATCGCGCGAGATGGTCAGTATGCATCGTTCGCCATCGAGTTCGATCGTCACAGAGCTGAGCAGGAAAGGGACAACCCGGCCATCTTTGAGCTTGAAATTCTGCTCGACGTTTTTCGCGTAGCGGTCGCGCTCGAGGCGCTTGACCAACTCAGCGCGTCCTTCCATGTCCATCCAGAGCTCTGTCGCGGACCCGGGAATGCCGATCACTTCTTCAGGCGAGTAGCCTGTGACTTTTGAGAATTGCTCATTGACCTGCAGATAAGCCCCGTCCGAATAGCGGGTAACCACGATGAGGTCCAACGCGGAATCGAAGATCTCGCGCAAAGTGGCCTCGCGCTCCGCCAGCCGATGCAAGGCCGACTCACAATCGCTCGCTCGCGAGGCTCTCGCTAATCGCCATCTGATTGCGCAGTTCGCGATGATGCGCCTGCAGCGCGGCAATCTTCTCCGCGATTTGTCGCCGATAGTCTCGCTGCAGCCGCGTATTAGCTTGCGCTACCGAAACCACTACGAGCAGGCCGATCCAGTGCAGGAAAGCGTGCGGATCGCGCCCGGGAAGATTTAGTTCGAGAAGATAGAAGCAGACGATTCCGATCCATCCGATCGACGCCTGCCAGGCGCCCTCCCACGGCGCCATGGTGCCGACCCCGATCGCGAGCGCGACAATCGAGATGAACAGCGGCTCGAACGTGCCTGCGTCGATCCCGATTCTTGTGCTCGACGTGATCAACCCGGCGCATATAGTTACGCACGTCCCACGCCAGTATCGGGGCACGAGTGGCGTGAACGTCGCCGCAAATGCCAGGACGCCGATCAGGATATTTAGCAGGTGTAGATCGCGAGTGACGCCGTAGACCCCGGGAGAAAAAACCAAATCCTCGGCCATATAGATCGGGCGCGTTTTCGCGAAATTTAGGTGCTGCGGCCAACTCTCCCCCGAAGCGGCCGACGATCAGGGAGATTGAAGCAATTGGAGTGCCGCCCGAATGTCCGCAGTGCAACTGTTGAGGCGTCAAGACGTTCTTATGGCGCCTATAAGTAGCTGTGCGGATTGCAGTTGGGTGATATTTGCGGATGAGGTCGACGGTTCGAACGGGAGTTATCGAGAATTCCCAAGCGCGCGTTCGAAATCCTCAATCAAGTCATCTGTGGTCTCCAGCCCAACCGAGAGCCGCACCAGCCCATCGGAAATCCCCGCCGCTGCGCGGTCTTCCGTCGTCATTCCAGCATGCGAGGTGGTCGCGGGCCGCGTCACCAGGGTTTCGATCCCTCCCAGGCTCGGCGCTGAGATCGGGATGCTGGCATTGGCAATGAAGCTTTCGGCCGCCGCGACACCGCCCACTAGTTCGAAGCTGAGCACCCCGCCGAATCCGTCGAACAGCTCGCACGCGCGCAGATGATTGGGATGACCTTCGAGGCCGGGATAGTTGATATGTTTCACAGCTGGATGGTTTTCTAGAAATCGCGCGATTTTCAGCGCACTCTCGTTTTGATAGCGCACCCGCACCGCGAGCGTCTTCATCCCTCGGGAAAGCAGGAAGCACGCGTGAGGATCGAGCGCTCCGCCGATGTGATTCAGCTTGCGCGTGATACGCTCCACCAACTCCTGCCGTCCAATCACCGCTCCCGCCACGATGTCGGTATGTCCGTTCAGATATTTCGTCGCGCTATGAATCGACAGGTCGAAGCCTAGCTCGGCGGGCCGAAAATTGATCGGGCTCGCGAAGGTATTGTCGATGATCGACACGAGACCGTTGCGCCGCGCGAAATCCACCGCGGACTGGAGATCCGAAACCTGCAGCAGCGGATTGGATATCGTCTCGACGTAGATGGCGCGGGTGGTTTGCCTAATCATCTTGCGCCACGAGGCCGGCTCGTCGGCATCGATAAAGTCCACTTCGTATCCAAGGTCGGCAAAATCCTGGGTGAGCAAATCGTAGGTCCCGCCGTACAGGCAATTCTGCGCGAGCAGATGGCCCTTGACGCCGAGCACCGTCATCAGCGTCGATGAAATCGCCGCCATTCCGCTGCCCGCCACCAGCGCCGCCTCGGCATTCTCGAGCGCCGCCAGCTTGCGATGCAGCACGACATGATTCGGGGTGTTGTTGAGCCGGATGTACCTGAGATCGTGATAGCTCTTGGCGCCTGCCGACTCGAATGTCGAGGACTGGAAAATCGGCGTCGTCACCGCGCCCTCGATGAGCGGTTCCGGCTCGCCGCCATGAATCAGCTTGCTCTCGATGCCCTTGATCAATCGCGCCATGTGCGGGCCTCCGTCACGACCTGTAGCGCAGTTGTCGTGCAACGCCAACGACTTTCGCCAGAGGGCAGGCATTCGGACATTCCCCGGCGCAGATGCGGTCCGCTCGTTA
>JBGPMZ010000530.1:0-2890 GCA_041487255.1 Binataceae bacterium (SeqCode)
CGAAGCTGGTGCTGCTCGGCGCCGAAGAAGGCAAGTGGGCGATCTCGGTCAAGCTCAAGGATGGCGAGGACGTGACATACAACGTCAACGTCAGCGCGATCCGGAACGCATCGGCGCCGCTCAAAGCTGGTTCCGCGCCGCCCGCGATGACCGACGACAGTCCCGCGGCCCCCGTTTCCGCATTGGACGGTGGCACCGGACCGCTATGGAAGCCGACCACCGAGACGGTGACCTTCAACGATACCGCGAAGGCGCCGGATTCCGTGAACCAAATTCACGGGCCGATTATTCCCGGCAATGACCTGATAGCCAGCGATCCAAACGAGCCGGCCAAGATGGGCGAACCGGCTCCCGCACCCGCAGGTCCGAAGGGCAGTTCGGTTATTCCGAGCCAGACCGCATCCGCGGCGTTTCAGCGTAGTGGCAAGTTCACCAGCGATCCGGCGATTGTCTCCTCGGGCGATTCCTATTCCACCGATGGCGTAGCGTATTCGGGCGGGAATCATTTTCTGCCCGCGGACGGAATCTCGATGATGAACGGTACCTCGCAAGTCATCGATTTCCCGCAGCGGATGCGACGCGTTTCGATCGCCGATACCTTGATCGCTGATGTGCAGGTGATCAATCCCTTCGAGCTCAACCTCATCGGACACAAGCCCGGCTTCACCACGCTTACGGTATGGACCGGCCAGGGTCACTACGAAGAGCGCCAAGTCCGGGTCAGCCCGAATGGAAAGCAACAGGTCCTTATCAATTGTATCGTGGCCGAGCTCAACCGCGGGCAGGTCGAAAATCAGGGCACCAATCTTTCGATCGCGTTGCAGAAGTACGGGGTTTCACTGTTCGGTCTGCCCGGCGCGGTAGGGACTCCCTATAGCGCGTCGGTCCCGGTCACTCCTACCGTGCTAAGCCCGAACGGGACGACCATCAGCGCGCCCGGCGAACTTCCGACCGGCGGCTCGCTGGTACCGCTCCTGCTGTCGCAGGGAGTGACATACGGATTGGCGGCGCAGAACTCCAACGTCGCCACCCAGAGCTTCTTCCAGTACCTCGAAGACCACAACATGGCGAAGATTCTGGCGCAGCCCCGGCTGCTGGCTAACACCGGAGAGAAGGCGAAGTTCCTGGCCGGTGGTGAGATTCCGATCGTCATCGCACAGGCGCTGAATACCTCGATTGTGTTCAAGGAATTCGGCACCAAGGTGACGTTCGTCCCGACCGTGGTCGGCGTCAACGACATCGAATTGCTGGTTCAGCCGGAAGTTTCCGAACCCGACTACGCGCATGGCGTAGCGTTGTTTGGATTTCAGGTGCCCGCATTTGTCACGCGCAAGGCGGAGACCCAGGTACGGCTGCGGGATAGTCAAACGTTGATCGTGGCGGGTCTCATCCTGCACGAGAAAAAAGAGATCATCCAAAAGGTTCCATATCTCGGTGATATCCCGTTCGCGGGCGGTCTGTTCCGCACCACCCAATGGAACGATACCGAGACCGACCTGGTAATGAGCGTCACTCCTGAAATCGTTCGTCCGCTGCCCTCGGGTGGTCAGGTCTATCTCCCAACCGCGCGTCCGCCGATGAGCGCCGAAGAAATCAAGACCCAGCGTACCGCCATGCCCGACGCGGCGCGGCCTCGCTTTTAGCGACGCAGAGTCAAATTGGGGGAGGGTGAAGTGTCCGTACTGAGAAAGGGTGAGGGTAGGCGGGGAGTCTTAAGCGTCCTGCTGGTGGCGCCGGAAGCGCATCGCGCTGAAGTGCTGGCGTCATTGCAGGCGCTTCCCGAGCCTCCGCTGGAGATAACCGAAAAGTCGCCGGATGCGCTCGAAGCATCTCGCAATGGTAATGGAACCGGCAGCGCTAACGGCAACGGACACGCCGCACCCGACGTGGTGATGGTGGTCTTCAACGGTGACGAAGAGGAGTCGTTGAATTATCTCCAGGGGGTCGGCCAGAGCGAACCCCGTCCTGCGATCTTTGCCTTGCTGCGCGAACGCTCACCGGGCTTGATGAAGCGCGTCCTGCGCGCCGGCGCCGATGAATTGCTGTTCCTGCCGTTGGATACGGGCGACGCTACCCGCGCGCTGCTCAAGATCAGTGAATCGCGGCGCCGCGAAGATCAGACCGGAATGGGCACCGTCATATCGCTGGTCAGCCTGGTCGGCGGAGTCGGGGTCACCAGTCTGGCCGGCAACCTCGCGCTGGCGCTGCGCTACTCGCTGGATAAGCGGGTGGCGGTGATCGATCTCGATCTGCAGGCCAGCTCGCTCTCGGTGTTCCTCAACATTGAACCTGAGCGCACCGTGATGGCGCTGACCGAGGGCGAGAAAAAGATCGATTCTATCCAACTCGAGAGCGCGCTCAGCAAACACAGCTCGGGCGTCTATCTGCTCGCCGCGCCCAAGCGTATCGAAGACAGCGAGATGGTGACCGACGGCGCGATCGGCAACGTGATCGAGATTATGCAACAGCTGTTCGACTACGTGATCGTCGACTGCGGCACCCATATCGACGCTACCAAGGTGGCGGCATGGGAGCACTCCGAGCATCTGTTTTACGTGCTCGACCAGTCGATTGGTGCGGCGCGGTGCGCATGGCGCTTTGTCGATTTGTGCGGCCGCCTCGGGCTCAACAACCTCGAACCCGCCTTCGTGATCAGCCGCTTTGTCGCGAATCATCCGATCAGCGAAGAGCAATTGAGTCACACGCTGGCGCGGCCTATGTACGCGAAGATTCCGCGCGACGAAAAAGTCCTCGAACGGGTCCAGCTCAGTGCGCAAGACCTGTGGCAGGTCGCTCCCAACTCACCGCTAACCAAGGCGATCGAGGAGATGTCGCGCAAGCTGGATGGAGTCGCGGACCAGGACTCCTCGCGCAATGGCTCGATCGTGTC
>JBGPMZ010000531.1:0-2874 GCA_041487255.1 Binataceae bacterium (SeqCode)
CCGCGCTGGTCCTCAGCGAGGAGCAATCCAATCCGGTCCTCGACCTCGCCGGCACAGTCGGCCTCTATAGCATCGTCGAGCTGGAAGTCGCGCCCGAAGAGATTATTGATCGCCGCGGGTTTACCGAAGCAACCACGCGGATAGCCCATACGGCGAACATCCTCAATGGACGCCCCGGTCTGCTCGGATTCCTCATCAACTGCCCGATATCACAGGATGCGCTGCGTGCGTTCGGCCTCGAGAAGGCGCGCCGCTCGCTGCGCGACATCATCGACACGATAAAGAGCCGCAATGCGAACACAATGGCGGCGATACGCCATCGCCCCGAGACCCGCGCATTGACGATCCTCGAAGAAGACTTCATCTACGGCGATGTACCGGCGCTCGCACCCGTCGAGTTGCGCGACTACATCGTCAGTCTGCACAACCTTGCCGAGGCTCGGCCGCTGGTCATCGAGTTCAGCCACAGCTCGCCGGGGCAGGACGAGGCGGTTGCGGTGGCGTTCGGGACTGGAGCTGCGGGTGTGGTTGCGCCTCCCATTCCTACCCGGGCGTCTCCCGATTTCACCGGCGCCGTCATGCTGAAGGCATCCGAGCTGATGCCGTTCGTGACGCTCAATGGCACCTGCCCGCCGGCGCTGCCGAAGACTCCGATGGTCTCGGTCGTCATCTGTGCCTACAATGCCGAGCGCACGATGCGTCCATGCCTCGAATCTCTGCGCAAGCTTGATTATCCGCAGTTCGAGGTCGTCATCGTCGATGACGGCTCGCGCGATCACACTGCGGATATCTCGATGGACTTCCCCGAGTTCCGCCTAATCCGCCAGCCCAACAAGGGACTCAGCGTCGCGCGCAATGTCGGCCTGCATGCCGCGCGCGGCGAAATCATTGCCTACACCGATTCCGATTGCGTGGTGGATCCGCATTGGCTCACGCTGATGGTCCGTACCCTGACCGAAAAGAATTTCGACGGCTGTGGCGGGCCCAACTACGCGCCCCATGAAGATGGATGGGTCGAGGCGTGCTGCGCCGCATCGCCGGGTGCGCCTTGTCATGTGCTCACCGCCGACGACGTTGCGGAGCATCTCGCGGGATGCAACATGGTCTTCACCAAGGCCGCGCTGCTGAAGGTGGGCGGTTTCGATCCGCAGTTCACTTCGGCCGGCGACGACGTCGACGTATGCTGGCGTATCCTCGATTCGGGCATGCGGCTCGGCTTCTGCCCGTCGGCATTCGTGTGGCACTTCCGCCGCAACACCATCAAGGCCTATTACGGCCAGCAGCGCGGATACGGACGCGCCGAAGCGATGCTCTACTCGCGCTATCCCGAACGCTTCAACATCCTGGGCCAGATCAAATGGCGCGGAACGATCCCCGGCCTCCTGCGGACGGTGCCCGGTGGCTCGCGCAAGAATATTTTCTGGGCAGCGGCGCGCCCCGGCATCCCCACCGTCCTGGATCCGGCGCTCAGCCTGATGCGGTTCCTGCCGCAGACGCTGGAATGGACGCTTGCGGCCATGATGCTCGCGCTGGTTTCGCTCACGCTTCATCTCAGCGTGATTCCTGCTCTCGCGATGCTCGCGCTGGGCCCGATTTGGGCGCTCTACTACGCATGGCATGCGCCAATCGAGAAAAGTCACATCAGCTTTACCGCGCGGATGCTGGTCGCGTACCTTGCCTACACCGGCCCCGTCATCCGCACTATCACGAGGTACAAGACCATGGCCAAAGCGCAAAGAAATCTCGGCGCTGAAACCGCGGTCCGTCAGCGCCCGACCATCCAATGGCTAAAGCGCACCGTGAAGCTCGCGTACTGGAACGAAGCCTGGACGCCGCGCGACGTGCTGCTCGACCGCCTCTCGAAGTTTTTCGCCAAGTCCGGACATCCATCGATGATCGAATCAGGATGGAACGACTACGACCTCGAAGTTCGCCCCAGCCCGTTCACCACGGTCGAGATCAAGACCGCCGACGAAGAGCATGAGCAGGGCAAGCTAAAAAATCACGTCGCCGCGCACGTGCGAATGAGCCGCCTGAGCGCGCTGGCGCTCGCAATCGGTGCGACCTCGGCGATAACGACCACTGCCCTCTCGATGCACATGCTCTCGGTGGGCCTCAGCGGCCTGACGCTGGTGTTCGGCGCATGCGTGATGGCAGCGATGGCTGAGTCGGGACGCCTGGCCTATCGCGCCGTCGAAGAATGCGCGGCGGAACTGAATTTGTTCCCGCTCGGCACGCTGATCAAACCTCGCGCGGCGCTCGGTACCGCGACGGCAACAGCCACGAAAGCGGCGGGTGCGATGGACCTCGCAAGCGCCCCGAATCCTCCCGCGACCGAGTAGCGAAGCTCCTCAACCTCCGAAAATCCGAAGCCCCCTCTCTTCGCGAGGGGTTTCTCATTTCCCGCTGCATCAGCAAAACCGCTATTCGAGGGTTGGCAAATCGGAGATTCGAACGTCGTCTAGCCCATGAACCTCAGCCACCTTATTTACCATACTGGGCAGGCCGCCGATCGCTTCCAGAGCGGCACGTAACAGCTTCCGCTGAACCGCAGGTTTCTCATTGGGAACGATAATTACCAAACCCGGCTGAAGCTCTGTGCGTTGCAACAACTCGCGGAAGTCGCGGCCATTATTGGTTACAAAAACGAACTCTTCGCGCCGAATGATAGTACACAATTCATGGTCTTCGAGTCCCGACCAACCGCGATATACAACGTGGTGGGCTTCATGGCCTGCCTCGTTAGAGACTCCTATCAGGCTCGTGTGCAGGCACTCGTCGATCAGAAACCTCACGCGCCAGCTTCAGCTTCGATCCGATGCCATGGGTGCTTGGGCGGGCGTCCTCGCCTCGGATGTGCGGCGGCGAAGATCA
>JBGPMZ010000532.1:0-2873 GCA_041487255.1 Binataceae bacterium (SeqCode)
CTTGGCTAGCCCTCGACTACCCCTCCCCCGTATGTTCGGGGGAGGGGGCCCAGCGCGATTCATGCGATGGCTGCACCGCATGAATCGTGATGGGTCGGAGAGGGACCTCAGCGCTGGGATTCTTCTTCTGCATCTTCCGATGCACCGTCTGAAGCGCCCTCCTTCAGCGCCTCGGCGATGCTCGTCAGCACGCCTTCGAGATTCCGCAACCCCTGGAAAAGACGAACGGCGAGACCGGCGCGGGGAGTTAGTTCGATGCTTCAGCCCCGCTATTTGATGTAGTATCCCGACACGCGCCACTGACGGTCCTTGTCGAGCATCGGAGTGATCGTTTCGACCGCAGCCTTCTTGTTGGCGAACGACGTGTCGTACTGAATCACCACGTACTCGCCGTCCGGGGCGCCCGGCAGGCTGGTCGAGTAGTGCGCGAGCTTGAACTCCCTCGAAGCTATCGCGCCCAATGGTTTCCTCGCGAGGGCGACCATCTCGGCCCATTTCCCGGCGGTGACGTGATCCTTGAAGAAGGACGACGCCTGGTCCCAACTCTCTTGATACTTGCCGTCATCGACCAACTTCAGCCACGCTTCGGCGGCCTTTTTGGCTTGCTCGACGGCGGCTTTCCCGTCGGCACGGGCGGCCCCGACTCCGCCCGCGCAAATCAGCATCAGCGCGATCATTGAAATCGAAATCATCTTCCTGAGCATGATTGCCTCCTCGACTACGGTTATGTCCGCGTCAAGCGCGAAGAACCAGCGCATGAAGCTGAAGTCAGCCGGCGAGCCGCGGCGCGAGGAGATCGGCGAGCCGCTCGGCGGGGACCTTGCGCAATTCGGGAGTCATGAAGCCGCTCGCCGCGGCATGACCGCCGCCGCCGAATTGCTCCGCGAGCTTCGACAGATCGACCTCGCAATCGGGACTGCGGCGCAGGCTGACGCCCTGGCTGCGCAGATCGAACAGCGCGATGACGGTGCGCGTCGTGTTCTCATAGAGGTGCGCCGCGACCTCGCTGCTGTAACCGAAGCAGCATGCAGTTCGAAGCGTGACGCCGTTACCGAGCGGGCGGAGCACCAGCGTGGAGTCTGCAAGCTCGGTGCTGCGGCGCATCGCGTCCTGGCCGGCGCGCAAGGCCTCGCGCAGGCGGCGCGACATCTTCGGTTCGCGCAGCTTGATGATCTCGCGGTACGAGGGGATGCCGCCCAGGGTCTGCACCGCGAGCGCCCACTCGGGCGACTCGGGAATTTTGTGAATCCAGCGATCGTGATCGTCGGCGATTTCGGCGAAGCGCCGGAACGACTCGAAGTCGCGGCGCCTCTCCGCTGAGAGCTCCTCTTCGCGGCGTTTGAGGAAGTCGAAGGTCAGCCGCGCGGCGGAGTATTTTTCCGATAGCACCTTGCCCGCGAAAGGCGCCTTGAACTCGGGCGCGTCGGCGCGCGAGACTGCGGTGCGATGGTGATCGATCCAAAAGACGCGCGCACCCGCGTCGGCGAGTTCCTTCAGATGCGCGGCGGTCCGCGCCTGCGTCCATGACAGATCGGTGATCCAGATTTCATCGGCGCCCGATTTGTCGCGCAGCTTCAGGCTCTGGATCGCGCGGTCGCTCTCGTTGTTGCCGGGCAGATTCGCGAACACGCGACTGCCCTCGAAAAACCGGGCGATAGCCGCGGCCGCCATCACCCCGTCGAGGCATGAAGGTCCGTGGCTGACGATTTGGATGGTGCGCGATTTGGCCATGAGGCATCGATTGTAACGGAAGCTGCACGCGACATCACTCCGCGCGCGAATGCTTTCACGGTCAGATCGCAGACCGCGAACTTGCTCAGCGCCTCGCGCCTGCTCCTCGCGATGGCGTGGCTGCTGGCATTCGAGGCCGGCCGCACCGGTGCGATGGTGCTCGGGAGCATCGCAATCGCGGGTGCGATATCGGATCTCCTCGATGGACGCGTCGCGCGCAGAATGGGAATCGTCGCCGGTCTCGGGCGCTGGCTCGACAGCATCGCGGACATCATCTTCGTGCTCACCGCGCTGACGTGCGAGGCGCGCGCGGGAGCGATTCCGTTCTACATCCCAAGCATGATCGCGCTGTCCTTCTCGCAGTATGCGATCGATTCGATGCTGCTCAGTGGCGCGCCGATCCAAAGCCGACTCGGCCACTTCGGCGGCGTCATCAACTTCGCGCTGGTGATCGTGCTCGGATTTGCGCCGCCACCCGCGCTGCCGGGAGTCGCGTTGCGCGCGCTATGCCCGCTGCTCGCGGTGTTCTATGCAGCCGCGATCGCCGAACGCGCCATTGGATATTTGGGATACTTCCGCCGCGCCTAATGCTTGCCGTAGGCGAGCGGGACGCCTTTGCGTTGCGCGAGGATGTAGGCCTCCAGCGCGCGCAGACGCGGGTCGTTGGGATCCATCGTCTTGCCCTTGACCGGGTTCTCGATGCACCACTCGATCATGTCGCGCAGCAGCGCCACGCGCTGAAGCTGCACCTGGTACTTCGGGTAGGTCTCGGGATGCGTATTGGAGGCGTCGGGATGGCACATATCGCAACTGACCCCGATGGTGCCGCCGAGCTTGTCGGAGCTGTGAAAGACTTGCTTGCCTTCTTCTACGAAGCCATCGGTGTTGGCCTGCCAGACTTTGAGGTCGCGCTCGTTGAAGCTCGCATAGGTGTCGCCCTGCTGAATCTGTTTCGGCTTGTGGCCGGGCACGCCGATCGTTGGATTGCCGCTTTGGGACGATGCCGCATGCGCGGCGGTTGGCGCGGGTGAGGGCTTCTCGGTCAGAGGTTCCGGCAGTGGCGTCGCGATTCCCGTCGACAGCTTCCAGATGCCCGGCGCCAACTTCACAGCCGGTTCTGGTTGCGATGTGGCAGCCTCGGC
>JBGPMZ010000533.1:0-2873 GCA_041487255.1 Binataceae bacterium (SeqCode)
AGAAGACGCTGGATGAGAACCAGATCTATCGCATCGATCACTACCTCGGTAAGGAGACGGTGCAAAATCTGATGGCGTTCCGCTTCAGCAACGGCATCTTCGAGCCAATCTGGAACTCGCGCTACATCGACCACATTCAGATCACGGCGGCCGAGACGGTCGGGGTCGAAGAGCGCGGCGGCTACTATGACCAGTCCGGCGCGCTGCGCGACATGGTGCCCAATCACGTAATGCAGCTCATCTCGATGGTCGCGATGGAGCCGCCTTACTCATTCGATGCGGATGCGGTCCGCGACGAGAAGGCCAAGGTGCTGCATGCGATACCGCCGCTCAAGCCCGAGGAGGTTTTGCAGAACGCGGCGCGGGGCCAATACGGCGCGGGGGTCGAGGATGGCAGACCGGCGCCCGCCTATCGCGCAGAGCATCAGGTGAAGCCCGATTCGAATACCGAGACCTATGCCGCGATGAAGCTGTACGTCGATAACTGGCGATGGTCGCGGGTGCCGTTTTACATCCGCACCGGCAAGCGGATGAAGCATCGCCTCACTGAGATCGCGATCCAGTTCAAGCGCGCACCGTTCACCCTGTTTCGGCACACGGCGGTCGAGCACACCATGCCGAATCTGCTGGTGGTGCACATCCAGCCCGACGAAGGGATCTCGCTCGGCTTCAGCGCCAAGATTCCCGGGCCGACGATGCGGATAGGGCAGGTCGACATGAGCTTCAAGTACACCGACTACTTCGGCGCCGCACCGAGTACCGGTTACGAGACGCTCATCCTCGATTGCATGATCGGCGACCCCACGCTGTTCCAGCGCGACGACATGGTCGAGGCAGGCTGGCGCATCGTCAACCCGGTGCTGGATTTGTGGAAGGCGCTGCCCGCGCGCGACTTCCCGAACTATGCGGCGAATTCATGGGGACCTACCGAAGCCGACCATCTGATCGAGCGCGACGGCCGTCAGTGGCGCTTTAACAGCGACCAGTGAGTAATGACGACCGCGCGATTTCAGTGGGGTGAGCCGCCATGGCCGCGAGGATTGGACCTCGCTCCCACCGTGAACACGTCGTCCCCTCATAACCCGGAAGTGGCGATCAGCGGCGGCGGGCTAACCGGCGCACTCGACAAGCAGCACCAGTGAATCGCGCGCGGCAAGTGTCGATCATTTTCGCGATCTCAATCCTGCTGGTTGCCGGCAGTGCGTATGCGCAATGGAGCGGGCACGACGGATGGATAGAAGAGCCGGCCGCCAATCCACTCGAAGCCAAGGGCGATCCGGGTCACTCGTATCTCGATCCCGCGTCGGTTCATCGCGGTGACGACGGTCTCGTCTACTTCAACGAAAGTTCCGGCGTGACCAAGCCCGACGAAATCGGCCGCAGCGGGTTTATGAAGGACGCCTACGACTGTGAGAAGGACATCAAGTATATGTGCGTAGGCCTCGGCGATTGGCGCAACGATCTGAAGAGCACGATCAAAGCCGCGAATGATCCCGCGTTGCCCGTCTATCGAAAATATCTGTGCGGAGATCCTGCACCGGCCGCGGCCGCTTCGAGCACGCCGCGCTGAGTCCCGCAGGGGAAGGGGCAGTATCTATTCCGATCGGATCTCTTCAGAAGGTTGAGCGCGCCTGATGCGTGAGGCCGCAACCGCGAGCCGCAGGTAGCTATCATCGGGAAAGATGATGAATTCGAATACCAGCGCCTCGGCAGCGAATGGCAGCAGCCGCATGAAGATGGCAATCGCGCCGTGAAGCAGCACCGCACCCGACGCCGCGATGAGCCGCGTCTTCCTGCTCCAAATCAAAAATGGAAACGCCAGCTCGAATCCGATCACCGCGTAGGTGAGGAGCGCGACGACCACCGGATTGCGCAGGAAGAACAGGCTCAAGCCTGACATCCCGAATTCGCGAGTGCGCAACACGTAGTAGATCGCGGTGCCATGTTGCCAGGCCGGGCCGGTCACCTTCCACAGACCGGATGCGCCGTACATGATCGCCAGCTGCAGCATCATCGCGAATAGCGCGGCATTGTGGATCAGCGCGAGGATGGGATTGGGTGGATTGGGCGCGCCTCGCCTCAAGCCTCGCCATCGCGAATCGACCGACAGGTAGGCCGCAGTGTTTGCGAACACCAGAAACGGCAGCTCCACCTGCACGATGTTGTCGCCGCCGGTCAGAACAAACGGATTGCGCATTAACAACGACCAGGTGAAAACCGCGAACGGAAACGCGAGCCATCGGGTGCGCCATCCGATGGTGTAGAGCAGCGCGACCAGCAGCGCGAGGAGATAAATCGCATCGAAGAGATGCGGCGATTGCACCGCCAGCAGCGAGGGAGATCGCGTGATGTTCAGCTCCCGCACAAACAGCCAGTAAGGATAGATGCCATCCGGGCCCCATAGCAGCAATCGCTCCGCCCAGTGGCCCGCAAGGTAGTAGAGCACGATAGAACCGACCCCGATCCGCAGCAGCGCGCACCCAAAGAGATGATGTTCGACCGCGAGGTACTGCTTCGCGCCGTCGAGGCGCGATCTCCAATCCGCCGCCATCAATCGCTCGCACCCGCGGATGCGAACCATGAGAGCACGTTCGGGAAAGCGCTCGGATGAAAAACCAGGTAATCGGTCGGCTCTTCAGGTTTAGGGTCATAGCGCTTGGAGAAGCGCGGCACCGGACTGATGCTGACCATTACCTGGATGCGCTCGAATTTGATCTGCGGATAGGCCGCGCGAAGGGCCGCCGCTCCGGCTGACTCCAGTACGACCAAGCCGCGCGGCCGGCGCATCGGATCTTCCCATTCGGCCATCATGGCCTCGCGATGGCTCGCATCGGCATCCGTGATTCCGGTTTCGGTGTAGGTGCTGGTCATCG
>JBGPMZ010000534.1:0-2872 GCA_041487255.1 Binataceae bacterium (SeqCode)
CAGTTGCAGCGGATGTTACGCTTCACGTAGTCGACCGCGATCGATTTCGTCATCGTAAGCACGGCGCCCTTGCTCATCGAATATGCGAAACGATCGGTAAGGCCGATCAGCGACGCGATCGACGCGAGGTTGAGTATCACGCCGCCGCCGTCGCGGAGCATCAGCTTGATGCCGGCCTGCGAGCATAGGTACACGCCCTTCACGTTGACGCTGTATATGCGATCGAAGTCGGCCTCCGCGGTGTTCTCGACCGTGCCGACATGCGCGATGCCGGCGTTGTTGATGAGGATGTCGACCCGATGCGCCTCGCGATCGACGTGCGCGAACGCTTCGGTCACGGAGGCGATCTTCGATACGTCGCATGCGACCGCATCCGCCTTGCCTCCCGCCGCGCGGATTCTTTCCACCGCCGCTTGGCCGGCCTCGAGGTTGGCTTCGAGCACGAACACGCGCGCGCCGTTGCTCGCAAAGGTATTCGCGATCGCGTTTCCGATGCCGGAGCCCGCGCCGGTGACTACCGCAACTTTGTTGTCGAGACGGAACATACTTCGCAACCTCGCTGGTGGAGAAGGTTGGGAACGCCACCACAGATCAGCACGGTCCGCTCCGCCAAAGCGGTTTTGCGCCAGGACAATTCTACGCTGTAGCTGGCCGGCCCCACCGACCGCCGTCCAATCAGGGCTTAGTGCAGGAAGCGTCGCGCGCGAAGAGCTTCGCTCTTTTCAAGCGGTCGGGTCGCTTCAAGTTGATAGCCGTGATCGCGGTCTTCGAGCTGAGTCGCGGACAGCCCGTGAAATCTGGAGGAATGCTGATCCAGAAGTTTGCGGGTCTGAAAATGCAACTCGCGGCCGAACAATTCGCATACCGAGCACTGCATGCGCGAGAAACTGACATTAATGGTTTGCAGTTGGCAAGTCCGATAGCCATTTTTGTGCGCGAAAAGCGAGTCTCCTTTCGCGCCGCGAAATGAATGACCAGCCAGTCAGTTTTTCTTGCGGAGTGTCCGGTCGCGATAGGCGCGGGCGGCGGCGCGCGATTCCTCAGCGGCGCCGGCGCCGAGCAAAACGTCCCCATCGGCGTATGCGGTAGTTCCCGCGCTCATCGCGCGCGTCACCGCATTGACGTGCTCCTTCGTGATCGCAATCGGCACCGAAGGTTTGGCGATCAACTCGCGCGCGAGTTCCTCCACTTCGGCCTCCAGCCTCGCCGGCGGCACCACGCGATTGACGAACCCCATCTGCTTCGCTTCCGCCGGGCTGAAGCGGCGACAGGTCATCACCAGCTCTTTGGTCATCGCGGGGCCGATTTCGCGCACCAGTTTGGGAATCCCGCCCCATGCGAGCGGAAGTCCGATATCGACTTCGGGAATGAAGAACCACGCGTCTTCGGCTGCTACCCGAAGATCGCACAGCGCCATCAGCACCACGCCCCCGCCCACCGCGTACCCATGCACCTGGGCGATCGTCACCGCATGCATCTGCTCGATCGCGTCGGAGGCGCGCAAGCCGTACTGCCCCACCTCGCGGCGATGAAGCCAACTGTTTGAGGATCGCGAATCGGCGGCCGGCGCACCCGCCAACCCTTGCAAATCCGCACCCGCGCAAAATGCGCGACCCGCCCCGCTCACGATGACTACGCGCAAATCATGATGGCTATCGAACCATCGCGCCGCTTCGGCGAGTTCCTGCAACATCGTCGCGCCGATCGCATTGAGGCGTTCCGGGCGATTGAGCGTCAGGCGTCCGAGGCCGCTGTCATCGGCCTCGACCTTGATAGTTTCGAAATCGCGCGTGTCTTTCATAGCTGGACCTTCCTAAGCGTCGGCTCGGCTTTCATATACTACGTCCGACGCGATCATGCGCTCATGCAGGCGCAGATGCTCGACCCAGTCCCTGAGGTAGCCGCACGACCTCGCGGATCGACGCTACTTTCCTGCAATCGTGTCCTGCTTTGAGACGCCGCCGCTCGCATTGCCGGAACACATCTACACCGAAGCGCACCGGAGTGGCACACCTTGCTGCCTCCAAGCTGGCCCCCAACCTGCACTTGGGGAACATCTGCTGTTGGAGGAAACATCATGCACTACATGGTTGAACTGGCAATCGAGCGGGAAGCTGAAATCCTCGACGCGGCTCTCGAATGCCCCGAGATCTTCGAGCTTCCGCCAGCCCCGTGGGACACCTCCGAGGGCCGCTTGCATCCGCATGTGCGGAAGTTCTCGGCGCGACGCGTTTCGCGCAGGCGCTTTTCCGCGCGGACCGCAACTCAGCCTCAATATCTGAACTAGCAGGCCGACGCCGCCTTGAAAGCGCGGCCCCGTCGCGTGGGTAGAGCGGCCATCGCTCACCGGCTACGAATCGGATCCGGCTTGACGCAGATAGTATTTCGCGACCGCGTCGAGAACGGTGCGCATCGCAAACGCCTCGGCGCCGCCCACGATGCCGGAGCCCGTCGCCGCGCTGCTGAGCGCCCCGATTACTCGCTCGACACGCTCGATTAGGCGGTCGATGCCCCTTTTGTATTCGTCCTGGCATGACGGAAATAACTCGGCGGTAGTAGCCGGAGCGTCGGGGGGTGAGTTGATATCAAGCGTGAAATCGCGCTGCGAGTCGGCGATCGCCTTCCACGCCTGGTATGCGTCATAGACTCCCTGTGCGTAGTCGCGTTCGCGCAACCGGCCCACCAGAAAACCTCCGAACGCGTATAGACCGCTCCCGGAGAGCTTTTCGGCGGGAGAAATCAAAATCGGAGACAACCGGGTTTTATCGGTCAGGTTGGTCGCGAGATCGTAAGCAACGGCGAGCTGGGCGAAAACGATCTGCTGCGCGTCGGTCAGGGTTTTAACCCGCTGCGCGATCGCCGAATCCTGCGG
>JBGPMZ010000535.1:0-2862 GCA_041487255.1 Binataceae bacterium (SeqCode)
AAGCCGCGGATACGGCGACGGCGCCTGCGGCGGCTTCGCCACCGTGGGCGATGACGATGCGGATGGCGTCTGCTCCTTCGGTTGATTCTGATCGAGGCGCGCTCCACAAAAGTTGCAGATGATCTCACCGGGCTCAGCCTTGCCGCCGCAAACCGGGCATTCGGTCGGCGACTCCCGCGTGGAGGGCGGCTCCGAGACGAGCGGACTGCGGTCCGCCTCGCAGAAATTTTCGGTATCGGGATAGGTCCGATTGCATCGAGGGCAGGTCTTCATGTTTCGCGCCTATCTCAATGATATTGGCCGTAGTTGACGCGCGCCAAATACTTTCAACTAAAACTGCGCCATCACATCGTCGCGAAAGCGCTCCATCTGGATGAGCTGATCGCGCGTCGCAGGACTCGCGCCGAGGATCACGCGCTCAACGCCCAGGTCGCGCATCCTCTTCACCTGATCGACGGTGATCGGCCCGCCGAAGCGCGGCGCAATCGTGATCTCCAGCGGCTTGCTCCGATGCTGCTCCTTTTCGTGCTCGCGCAGCCGCTTGATGACGCGCTCGACCTCCTCGAGCTTCTCGCCGATCCCGTACCATCCATCGCCCAAGCGCGCCGCGCGCTTCAGTGACGGCTCGGTATGCCCGCCGAACACGAACGGCGGATGCGGCTTCTGCACCGGCTTCGGATTCATCTTGAATCCCTCGATGCCGATGGTTTTGCCGTGATAGACCGGCTCCTCGCTGGTCCACAGCTCCTTGAGCAGCGTCACGTATTCGCGCGATCGCAGCGCGCGATCCTTAAAGTTCATCCCCACCGCCTCGAACTCCTCTTCGAGCCATCCGATGCCGACGCCGAAGATGAAGCGTCCGCCCGAAAGCACGTCGAGACTCGCAACCGCCTTCGCCGTGGTGAATGCGTTGCGGATCGGGAGCACGTAGATGCCCGTCGCGAGTCGAATCTTGCTTGTCAGCGCCGCGGCGTACGCGAGCACCAGAAACGGATCGTGCAGCGGCGTTTCCGGCGGCGCGGGCATCCGCCCACTCGACGAATACGGGTACGGCGATTTGTACTTCACCGGCAGAATGATGTGTTCGGGAATCCACAGCGACTCGTAGCCGAGTTCCTCGGCCTTGCGCGTCACCGAAGTGATACTCGATGGCTGGGTCTGAAAAAGGAACGTCGCAAATTTCATGTAAAAGTCTCCTGGTCCCTTTCACCCTCTCCTGAAGAGAGACGGTGTTGCTCCTTGCGCCGGGTGACGTCTTGCAGAAAAGCGATTGTCGCCTCAGACCGGATCTCCCTCTAGTCTGAAACCGATTCGCACCTCGACCTGGAACGACGGCGCGCCATTCTTGCCGACCGAGCCCCGAATGTCCTTGACCTCGAACCAATCGATGTTGCGCAAGGTCTGACTTGCCTTGGTCAGCGCATTGCGCACGGCCTGATGGATGCTTTCGTCGGATACGCCAACGACTTCCACAATCTTGTAGGTTTTGTCGGGCATGGCATTCCTCCGTGAGCTTCAAACGTCTGATGGTGCTGTAGCGCCCTCGCGGGCTCGGTGGCAAGTGAGCGTTTACGCGCGAATTTCAGGAAATGCCGCGGCGAAAACGGCGGGATCGTCGATGGTGCGTAGATCGAGTTGGAAACCATCATCGGTGACGCGACCGATTATCGGCGGGCGGGCGCGCCGGAAAGTATCGGCGATCGAATTAGGGGAAATGTGCGGATGCCTCACGCGAATCGCGATCGTCGGCAGCTCCTCGGTTGGCAATGCTCCCGAACCAATCTGCGAAGTTGATTCGATGATCTCGCATTGAAACTCGCCGCCGAGCCGATCGAGCAGGATGTCGCACGCGCGCGGTGCGATCTGTTTCATCTCCGGGATGGTGCGGAGGAGGAACCGCAACGTGGGAATATCGCCTGCCAGATTGTCCGAGCGCAGGTACAGCCGCAGCGTCGCGGAAAGCGCGGCGAGCGTGAGTTTGTCGCATCGCAGCGCGCGTTTCAGCGCATTCGCCTTGAGTTTTGCGATCATCTCGCGCTTTCCGACCACGATTCCCGCCTGCGGACCTCCGAGCAGCTTGTCGCCCGAGAAACTCACCAGGTCGGCGCCCGCCGCGATTCTCTCTGCGACGATCGGTTCACGAGGAAGGCCGTAAGCGTTCATGTCGATCAGCGCGCCCGCGCCGAGATCTTCCATCACCGGGATTCCTCGCGCGCGGCCGATTTTTACCAACTCCTCGAGCTTTACCTCGCTGGCGAAACCAACCACGCGATAGTTCGACGGATGCACCTTCAGCAGCAGCGCCGTCTCCGGACCGATCGCGCTTTCATAGTCGCTCGCATGCGTCCGGTTGGTGGTGCCGACCTCGCGCAACCGGGCGCCGCTGCGCGTCATTACGTCGGGCAAGCGAAACGAGCCGCCGATTTCGATCAGCTCGCCGCGCGACACGATGACCTCGCGTCCTTCGGCGATCGCGGTTAGCGCGAGCAGCACCGCGGCCGCGTTGTTGTTGACCACCGTGGCAGCCTCGGCTCCCGTGAGCGCACACAACTCGCTCTCGACCAGCGCGTCGCGATCGCCGCGCCCGCCGCTTTCCAGATCGAATTCGAGGTTGACCGCCGAGCGCGCCGCCTGCTCGATCGCCTCAATTGCAGCCTCAGGCAAAATCGCACGCCCCAGGTTGGTATGGAGCACGACGCCGGTGGCGTTGACGACCGACTTCAACGCCGGCTCATCGATCGCGGCCGCATGCTCGACCTCCGCGACGATGGTCTTGATGATGTCGCCGCGATTGGGCGGCTGCGACTTTCCATGCGCGATCGCTGCTCGCATGGCGCTTTGTGCGCGCGTGACGAGGGCCTT